>JBOIBD010000069.1:0-11720 GCA_050739415.1 Gammaproteobacteria bacterium
GAAGAATTTCTTCGTCATCACTGTATTTAACGAAGCATGCATAGATAAGTTTACTCCGCGGCCCACAGGCATGCAGCAGATGAACTTTAATTAAGACTAGGGAACCGGCTGCCTCAAGCGTATCCTAAGCCGCCGGCCAGACTGATACTCAGGGGCATAAACATGGAAAATAAAAAATCTGCCGGTAGCGAACATTCTGCGCCTGCGTCTTCCCAGGGCGAGGCGGACAAGTCGCCTGAACTCCTGGAGCGCGAACGCCACTACCTGGATGAACGGATCGCGCATTTTCAACGCGAAGCCGCGTTGCACGATCTGCACGCCGAGAACCTCAAACTCCAGACCCGCGCGTTGCGTTCGCAGATGGGTACGCAACGTTGGCATGACCGCTTTCGCGCCATCTACCAGACCACACTGAGCGTGGTGGCCCTGGCGATCCTGATCGTCATCATCTATGCGGTGTATTCCGCCGCCACCGATCAGTCGGTGGTGGTGAACCAGTTCCAGGTGCCGCCGTCGTTCGTGGATGCCGGCGACAACGGCACGGTGGTGGCCAGCCGGTTCCTGGATCAATTGCAGACCCTGCAAGCGGCCTCGCGCAGTTCGCAGGCGGCCAAGGTATTGCAGGATGCCTGGAGCAATGACATCCAGTTGCAGGTACCGGAGGTGCATGTGTCGCTGGGTGACATCCGCCGCACGCTGCACGCTTGGCTCGGCCACCAGATCCAGATCAGCGGCGACGTGGTGCAGCAGGGCCAGCAGATCGCCCTCACGGTGCGCGGCACCGGCTTCGCGGCTAAAAGCTTCAGCGGCGCGCCGGCGGACTTGCCGAAGCTTTTGACCGCCGCCGCCGAGTATGTTTACGGCCAGGCGGAGCCGTATCTGTTCTCGGTTTACCTTGATCAGCACGGCCGGGATGCGGAAGCCATCGCGCTGATTAAGGCGGCCTACCCCAAGGCATCCGTCAAAGACCAATCCTGGCTGCTGAATGGCTGGGGAATCGCACTTTCCGATATGAATCAGAATGCCGCCAGCCTGGACAAATTCGCGCAGGCCCTGCGCCTGAACCCGCACTTCTGGATCGTGTATGGCAACGTGCAGGATTCGCAGATCCTGCTCGGCCAGGAAGAAGCGGCATACCAGACCGGATTACGCCTGGGAAAAACCGCCCGCCGCGGTTCCTGGTTCGCGGCACGTGTGCCGGGACTCTATTATCAGGTGACGGATTTACTGCGCATGGATCTGCCGGCGTCGCACCAGGAACTGGTGGACGACGAAAACGCCCACGGCGGCCAGGGCTCACTCGCGGCCCAGGATGCGCCGTTTGACGCCGAGATGCTGGCGCGCATGCACGCCGACAAGCAGGCGGCTTTAATTTTGCAGACTTCACCCGGCGCCGGCAACGATGCTTATGTGATGGCCGAGAGCGCCTTTGTGGAGGGCATCATGGCCCTGGACCGACAGGATCACGCGCAGGCCGTCACCCAATTCCAGACAACCAATACCCTGCTGATCCAAAATCCGACACAGCTGCCAAACTTCGTGACGCAACCGGTGTGTTATCTGGGATTGGCGCTGGAACTCGACGGACAATCCGCCCAGGCAGATGCCGACATCGCCAAAGGCGGGCATCTGGTGGATTGCTACCGTTTCGAGGCGGACATTGCCGATCATCGCGGCGATTGGGCGCAGGCGCAGAAAGATTATCAAGCCGCGGTCGCGCTCGCGCCTTCGTTGCCACAGGCCTACGACAGTTGGGGTTTGGCATTGATGCGGCATGCTGACTACACAGACGCCGCCATGAAATTCGAGGCATCCAACCGACGTGGACCGCACTGGTGCGATCCGCTCGAACATTGGGGTGAGGCTCTGGCGGCGCAAGGTAAATATCAGGACGCAGTGGTGAAATACGCCGAAGCCTCCGGTTACACACCCGGCTGGAGCGCCTTGCAACTGCACTGGGGCCAGGCGCTGGATAAACTCGGCCGGCATGCCGAAGCCATCACGCACTATCAAGCTGCCCAGGCCAGCGCGGGAAGCCTGACCGCCGACGAGCATGCGACGCTCGCCAAGCTGCTCACACCGTCGACACAGACGTAAAGTACGTTGTTACGCGGCTGGAAGAGGTGGTAGGGAAGAGCGTGGATAAAACAAGTATCAAGGTGAATGTGGTCCCGAAGATGCATTGATTTGGCCAGTCATTTCCGGGCTGCTATATTTCACAAGATTTATTGCAATAGAACTGCGCTCTGGATCATGGGCAGCCAGTAAACACCCGGATTAATCCATTCTAGGGAAACCTCGCTCAATGTTTGAACAAGCCTTCAAGAATATAGACGACGTGCTGCGCAAGGAGGCCGGCTGTACCACTGAGCTGGACTACACGGAGCAGACCTCATGGCTTTTGTTCCTGAAATACCTGGATGCACTGGAAGACGACAGGTCGGACGAAGCCAAACTCAACGGCAAGAAATACAGCTATCTCCTCGATAAACCTTATCGCTGGGAATCCTGGGCGGCGCCCAAGGGTAAGGATGGCAAGCTCGATCACAATACAGCCATGGTCGGAGATGACTTGCGTGATTTTGTAAACAACAAGCTCTTTCCTTACCTGCAAGGCTTCAAGCAGAAAGCCAGCGGACCCAACACCATCGAATACAAAATTGGCGAAATCTTCGGGGAGATAAAAAACAAAATCCAGAGCGGCTACAACCTGCGCGAAATCATTGACCACATTGATGAATTACGATTTCGCTCACAAAGCGAGAAGCATGAGCTATCACATCTCTATGAAGCCAAGATCAAGAACATGGGCAACGCCGGGCGTAACGGCGGCGAGTATTACACACCGCGTCCGTTGATTCGTGCCATCGTGCAGGTAGTCAAGCCCAAGATCGGAGAGCGTATCTACGACGGTGCCTGCGGTTCGGCGGGGTTCTTGTGCGAATCCTTCGATTACATGAAGTCCGGCGGCAAGCTCACAACCAAAGACCTTACTACGCTCCAGACACGCACCTTCTATGGCAAGGAAAAGAAGTCTCTTGCTTACGTCATTGCCATCATGAACATGATCTTGCATGGCATCGGTGCGCCCAACGTACTCCACACCAACACACTCACTGAAAACCTTGCAGACATTCAGGAAAAAGACCGCTATGACGTGGTGCTTGCCAATCCGCCCTTTGGGGGCAAGGAACGCAAGGAAATCCAGCAGAATTTCCCTATCCGTACCGGTGAAACGGCGTTTCTGTTCCTCCAGCACTTCATCAAGATGCTCAAGGCCGGTGGACGCGGAGGCGTGGTCATCAAGAATACTTTTCTTTCCAATACCGATAACGCCTCCGTGAGCCTGCGTAAACTCCTGCTGGAAAGCTGCAATCTCTACTCCGTGCTCGACTGCCCCGGCGGCACGTTCCAGGGCGCCGGTGTCAAAACTGTCGTGCTGTTCTTCGAGAAAGGTGCACCTACCCGTAAGATTTGGTACTACCAACTCGACCCCGGCCGCAACCTCGGCAAGACCAACCCGCTAAACGACGACGACCTCGCCGAGTTCGTGAAGCTGCAAAAGACACTCGCCGACTCGCCCAAAAGCTGGAGCGTGGACGCCAAGACCATAGACCCCGCAACCTTCGACCTCCCCGTAAAGAACCCCAACGGCGGCGAGGAAGTGACGCACCGCAGCCCGAAGGAAATCATGGCAGAAATCGCCGCGCTGGACGCAGAGAGCGCGGAGGTGCTGGCCGGTATCAAGAAGCTGCTATGAAAAATGACTCGGTCATGTCACTCAGTGAGCTTGTTGATGCTGGAGTTGTGCAGCTTACACGCGGTAAAATCATTTCCAAGAAAGACATTGCGGCATATCCCGGCAGCTATCCAGTCTATTCCTCGGCAAAGGAAAGCGACGGCAAGTTTGGTGAATACGGTCGCTACTTGTTCGACGAGGAACTGATTACATGGTCTGTTGACGGCGGTGGAAGATTATTCCACAGGCCCAAGCATAAGTTCTCTGTCACAAACGTCGGTGGAGTCCTTCGCATCCTCAATCGGTCGATCCTCGATTACAGATATCTCTTTTATGCACTTACCTTGCGCCATTCCGAAATCGCTTTCGACTGGGTGAAGAAGGCTCACCCAAGTGTCATTCGGAAACTCTACACGAACATTTCCATCCCGCCTCTTACCGAACAGCTGCGGATCGTCGGCGTACTGGACGAAGCGTTTGCCGGCCTAGCTACCGCCCAAGCCAACGCCGAAGAGAACCTCCAAAACGCCCGTGCGCTGTTTGAAAGCCACCTCCAATCTGTATTCACTCGGCGCGGCAAAGGTTGGTTCGTGAATAAGGTCTCCGAGATTGCAAAACACTCACTCGGCAAGATGCTCGACAAGGCTAAGAACAAAGGCAACCTGCAGCTATACCTGCGAAATATCAACGTCCGCTGGTTTACCTTCGACTTGTCTGACCTGCTCGAAATGCCTTTCCTACCTAACGAAGCGGACAAATACACAGCAGTTAAAGGTGACGTTCTGATTTGCGAAGGCGGGTATCCGGGACGTGCGGCAATTTGGAATGAGGACTATCCAATCTACTTCCAAAAGGCGCTTCATCGGGTTCGGTTTCACCAATCAGAATGCAACAAGTGGTTTGTCTATTATCTTTACGCCCAATACAAGAGTGGTGAGTTGAAGCAGCATTTCAGCGGCACCGGTATCCAGCACTTTACTGGCGAGGTCTTGGCCCGGTTTGAGATTCCATTGCCACCGCTGCCTGAATTGCGCCGGGCCGTTGCGAAGTTCGACGCACTATCCGTCGAAACCCAACGTCTCGAAGGTCTCTATCAGAAAAAGCTGACATCACTGGCGGCGTTGAAAAAGTCGCTGCTGCATCAGGCATTCAGCGGTCAGCTCTAGGAGTTGCCCGTGACGATATCGGAAGATGCGCGCATAGAGGAAGAGGCACTGCAATATGCCCGCGAACACAAGAAGGAGATTGCACGCCGTTTGACCGATCGCGCGAAATTTCCGCGGGAAGCCAATCCTGTCTCGGTATTCATGGCGGGTTCACCGGGGGCGGGTAAGACCGAAGCTTCGATTGAATTGTTAGCCAGCTTCGGCAGCCCGACGATTATCCGCATTGACCCGGACGATCTGCGAAGTGAGTTCCCAGCTTATACAGGTGGTAATGCTTGGTTGTTTCAGAAAGCTATTTCTGTGCTGGTGGATAGAATCCACGACATGGTGCTGGATCAGAAACAGAGTTTTCTGCTGGACGGCA
The DNA here is from genome assembly GCA_050739415.1 of Gammaproteobacteria bacterium. GTDB lineage: Bacteria > Pseudomonadota > Gammaproteobacteria > Natronospirales > REEB76 > REEB76. The sequence goes on from JBOIBD010000069.1 coordinate 5,270, forward strand.
CGCTTTCACACTATGATAAAGCGCTGAAAAACATTCAGCGCTCCCTGAAAAAAGGGCGCACCGTCCAGATACTCTATGTCTATCAGGCGCCGATGCAGGCTTGGGCTTTTGTGCAAGCCCGCGAGACAAAAGAGGGGCGGCACATCCGACCCGAAGATTTTATACAGCAGTATTTTGCTGCCCGCGTGGTGGCGAACCGTTTGAAAAGAGAGCTCGAAAAGGCCATCCGTTTGGATCTTTTGATGAAGAACAACGATAACAGCCACCGGTTCTATAAGGCCGGAGTGGACCAGATTGACAGCCATATCCCCGAACAGGCCAGCCAGCACGACCTTGAGCGCCTTTTGGGCTTGAAATCCGCCTCAGATGGCCCTACTTGAGTACTACGTAAAGACTGGACTAAAATTACCTCCATGCCCTCTCTACCCAAGTCAAAACCGGCAGATTCCACGCCGTTTTCTGAGTTCATTCGCAATGCCTCTTCCGCCGAGAAGAAGCGCGTGTATGAGCGTGTCCTCAAGAAAGCCACTGAGCGTCAGAACCGCTTGCTGCGTGCGGATGTGGTCACCAAGTAACTGTCGATTCCCCGGCTTTTGATCTGATCCCGTAATTGGTTACTATCTCCAGAACTAAAAGGGGATAGCTGACTGTGAACGAAGCCGAAACCCGTGCCGAGCATATTGACCTCGCTTTAAAAGCGGCGGGTTGGGGTGTGGTCGAGGGCAGCCGTATTCACCGGGAGTATTCGATTGCTCCGGGCCGGATTGAGGGCCACGGTCGGCGCGGCAAGGCCGAGATTGCCGATTACGTGTTGGTGTACCGGAATCGGAAGCTCGCAGTGGTCGAGGCCAAGGCTTGGGACAAACCCTTGACTGAAGGCGTGGCGCAGGCCAAGAACTATGCCTCGAAAATGGCGATCCGCTTTACCTATGCCACAAACGGCCAGGGTATCTATGGCATTGACATGCAGACTGGCAAGGAGGGGGAACAGCGGAATTATCCGACTCCTGCCGAACTCTGGAAGCTGACGTTTACCGAAGCTAACGCTTGGCGTGACCGCTTCGCCGCAATACCGTTCGAGGACAAGGGCGGCTCATTAGGCGACCGCTATTTTCGGGATATCGCCATCGAGCGCGTGCTGGACGCCATAGCGGATAACAAGCAGCGCATCTTGCTGACGCTCGCGACTGGCACCGGCAAGACCATGATCGCGTTTCAGATCGCTTGGAAACTCTTTCACAGCCGTTGGAATCTGAGCCGCGAACCGTTACGCCATCCGCGTACCCTGTTTCTCGCGGATCGCAATATTCTCGCCGACCAGGCGTACAACGCGTTTTCCTCCTTTCCTGAGGATGCACTGGTGCGCATCGCGCCGGGAGATGTTCGCAAGAAGGGCAGGGTGCCCAAGAATGGCAGCCTGTTCTTCACCATCTTCCAGACGTTTATGAGCGGCCCGCCGAAGGACGGTAAGCCGTCGCCTTACTTCGGCGAGTATCCGCCGGACTTCTTTGATTTCATCGTGATAGACGAATGCCATCGCGGCGGCGCCAATGACGAGAGCAATTGGCGCGGCATCCTGGAGTATTTCGCACCTGCGGTGCAGCTCGGCCTTACCGCCACTCCGAAGCGCAAGGACAACGTGGATACCTATGCCTATTTTGGCGAGCCGGTGTACGTCTATTCCTTGAAGGAAGGCATCAACGACGGCTTCCTTACACCTTTCAAGGTCAAGCAGATTTCCACCACCCTGGATGAATACGTTTATACGCCCGATGACATGCTGGTGGAAGGCGAGATCGAAGCAGGCAGGCGCTATGAGGAAGCCGACTTCAACAAGATCATCGAGATCAAGGAACGTGAGAAGAAACGGGTCGAGATATTCATGTCACAGCTCAATCCGCAGGACAAAACTCTGGTGTTCTGCGCCACTCAGGATCATGCCCTTGCGGTACGCGACCAAATCAATCAGTTAAAGTCCAGCCAAGACCCGAACTACTGCCAGCGGGTCACCGCCAACGATGGGGCGCTAGGTGACCAGCATTTGCGGGACTTTCAGGATAACGAGAAAACCATTCCCACGATCCTTACCACCTCGCAGAAACTCTCGACTGGAGTAGACGCCCGTAACATCCGCAACATCGTGCTGATGCGGCCCATCAATTCCATGATCGAGTTTAAGCAGATCATCGGACGCGGCACGCGGCTCTACGACGGCAAGGATTACTTCACGATCTATGATTTCGTGAAGGCGCACCACCATTTCAACGATCCGGAATGGGATGGAGAACCCTTGGAACCGGAGAATGTATTAAAACCGGAACCCAAAACTACCGACCTTGACTTGGATAAAGTGCGGGAAAAGCCTGCTGACTACGTCAAAAAACAAAAGATAAAGATCACACTGTCTGACGGTAAGGCCCGCACCATCCAGCACATGATGGCCACCACCTTCTGGCATCCGGACGGCACACCTATGTCCGCTCAGCAGTTCATGGAAATGCTGTTCGGTAAGCTGCCAGACTTCTTCAAGAATGAAGCCGAACTGCGTGCTCTATGGAGCGCGCCCGACACGCGCGCCAAACTTCTACAGGGATTGGCCGAGAAGGGCTTCGGCCATGAACAGATGACCGAGATGCAGAGAATCATAGACGCCGAGAAAAGCGATTTGTTCGACGTGCTGGCTCACGTGGCTTATGCATTGCCACCTCTTACTCGTGAGGAACGGGCTACCAAAGCGAAATCAGATATCAGCACTCACTTCAACAGCAATCAGCAAGCGTTTCTGAACTTTGTACTTTCACACTATGTAAGCGTAGGTGTTGAAGAACTAGACCAGGAAAAACTAACGCCACTTCTACACCTGAAATATCACGACTCGATTGCGGATGCGATTGCCGACCTTGGCAAGCCCGATGAAATCGGAAGAGTCTTTTCAGGATTCCAGAAGTACCTATATCAAAAGGCTGCGTGAAGCAGCCGACAAGCTTTGAACAATTATTTATATTCCATCGGCTGAGGCAATGCAAGGAATTATCTAATGTTCAAGTGGATAAAACGGCTCGGACACTGTGCCGTGTGATTTACGCATTGGGTGCTATTACGGTCTCAGTCGCAATCATCTTCAGTTATTTTATAATGGGTACTGAGAACTATAATTGGTATTGGTACGAGCATCGGTACTTTCAGACTTATGCGAATATAGCGACTCTAATCGGCTTTGCAGTGCTCATATCAGGCTATGCTGGATACATGTGGTTTGGTCGTATTGAAAGGCGCAATAATTCCTCCAGTGAGAGCGATAAATAGCATCAGAATAGATAGATTCATATCTTCCAAAATCCTCATTCCGAAACATCGTCGACCCTTAATTAAAAATTATTGCTACCTGAAACTAATGCCAACCCATCAAGATAACTCCACTGCCTTGATCGTGAAAGCCGCCGCCTTCGCGGCTGATAAACATCGCAGCCAGCGACGCAAGGATCAGGACCAGTCCCCGTATATCGATCACCCCATCGAGTTAGCCAATGTACTGGCGAATGAAGGCCATGTAACGGATATTGATGTGCTGTGTGCCGCATTGCTGCATGACACGATCGAAGATTCCAATACCACAGCATCCGAGCTTGAGAATGTATTCGGCAAGAAGATCACCGGCATTGTGCTGGAAGTCACCGATGACAAGTCATTGGACAAGCAGGTCCGCAAGCAACTTCAGATCGAACATGCGCCACGGCTCTCTCCCGAAGCCAAGCTCGTGAAACTGGCCGACAAGATCTGCAATCTGCGCGACATCCTGGCTTCACCACCGAAGGACTGGCCGGCAGAGCGCAAGCGCGAGTATTTCGACTGGGCGGCAAACGTAATGGCAGGGCTTCGCGGCGCGCATCCTGGACTTGAGGCAGTCTTCGATGGACTGTATGCACGCAAGAACGAGCTTCACTAAATACTTGAGCTTTTCAACGCCTCGAAAGTCCTAGTGCCAAGGCAAGCTTCCAAGATCAATAGGGTCAGTCTCGATCGATCGCTGATATCTTGCTACTGTAGAGCGTGAATGTTCGCCAGGGAGTGGCGGTAATGGTGCAATAACAACGAGGGCATGCATGCATGGGTATTATCATCCGATCGTTTAATCTATATCACCTGCAGAACACCTACCGGTACCAGATAGGGGGCTTTCAGTTCGCGGGTTTGGGTTGCGCAATCATTGTATTCACTCTCGGCGTAATAAAATTCCAGGCCTACATGGGTATCAAACCAGGGACGCCGATCTCACAGATTCCGCATGGGGGGGGCTGCTGACGGTGGGTATGATCATCGCATTGCTGCTCACGATAATCATCGGCTCTTTCTTTGGTTCACTGATAAACGCCCTGTATCTAACCTTGACAGGGCAGTTAAGTCTTGCGGCAGCGTTTGGCGCCACTTTCATCGCTAAGTATCCGGATGAGTGGTTCATTCTTAAGGGCCGATCGAAGGTGGCACCTGGTTTGCCGACAACACTCTACCCGAGCCGACCTGGGAACCTGTTGTTGTTGTCACTATCTCTGATATTCGTGGCGCTTGGTATCTGGGCTCTCCACACTGACCACTCTCCAAACACTACCTTCTATGGGTATGGTTTGATTGTAGTATTTGGTTTCCTGGCATTGGTATTTACAGGCCGCCTTATCCCCAGTGCTTCCTGCCTTGTTCTCACCACGACAGGGTTTGTAGTTCGAAATCTGTACAGAGAGCACAAATATCAATGGAGTGACATTTCTGGATTCAGAGTTGCAAGGATCAGAGGAGCATGGGTTGGCATTGGGAGTTCGATTGGCTACCTGAGAGTGGTGTGGGATTATTCAGCTACTTACAAAGCAAGATCCAAGTCTCCCATCGGTGGTAACGAACCAGGTTCTTTGAAATCAGGTGAGAGCATGTCTCATGGCTTGGGTGGAGGCCTGCGGAGCTGGGACGTGAAAATGCCCGACAATTACGGGAAAAACCCCAAGGCATTAGCTGTACTCCTGAACGGGTTCCGAAAACAATACTCGGGTGGATCGATGGAGTCAGATTGAACCGTCCTTAATCCCTTCAAAGCCGTGCGGGATCAGGCCTCCGAAAGAATTACGCGAGTAGAACGCGTCCAGCAAGCTGCGTGGTTTTTGACAAGCTGTTAGTGTACGGCGAACTCGTGGACCATCTGAGTCATGGTGCGGGCGACACAGGCGGCGTCGCAACGGCCTGCGAGATATCCCGAACCGCAGGTCATGAGTTCGGCGAGGACGTCTTGCAAGGCTTCCGCTTCAGCACCGTGCGCAACACCGTCGCTACCTGCAGTGCGTTCCTGTTCTGTGTAGTTACGCACCGCGTGCACCATGGTGTTCGCCATGTGGTCCGCGTTGACGTCACCACGCAGGAAGCCTGGTCCGACCGCCACGGCTTGATCAATAGCTGCTCGCATGCGCCCAATCTGTGTGGTCGCTGACTGCGCTCCACCTTTTACTGCATGCTGCTGTTTAGATACGGGATTTGAGACCATGGTATGCTCCTTCTATTGCCTTCCACGACGACTATTATAAACCTTGCAGCGAGGTACGCGGCAGTTCGTCACAAGCGCGTTGCAGAACAGCGCGTGATGATCCGGCAGATGGTGAAATCCTGATACGAATGCTTGCGAACGCTGCCGCAAAATGTCTTACGCGCTGCGTTCGAGAGCCGCACGGGCAAAACGCTCCAGCAAGGCACGCGCTGTTTCAGTCTCGGTGACAGCGGCGCTCAATGCCTCTGGATCGCGCCCCTCTTTACGCAGCGTATCGGCGCGTGCGTCGATATAAGCGCGCAAGTACTCGGGGCGGAATTCCGGGTGGAACTGCGTCGACAGCACGTGTGGCGCATAGCGCAACAACTGGTACGGATCGCTGTTTGAACGCGCCAACACCTCCGCTCCAGGCGGTGGCTCCAGCACACTCTGACGATGGGTGGTCTGGGCCGCAAATGACATGGGCAACTCGCCCAGCACATCGCCTGGAACCGGCGCAGGCGTATAACGCGTAATTGTTTGGGTGCCGATCTCGCGCCCGGCCGGCAACCAGCCCACGGTTCCACCCATGGCCTGCGCCATGAGCTGGTGGCCATAGCACACGCCGAACAAGGGGGTGTCCGCATCCAGTGCAGTGCGGATCCAGGCGGCAGTGTGCTCGGACCAGTCCAAGCGGTCGGTGACCATCGCCGCTGAGCCGGTAATCACGGCCCCGGCAATTTCTCGTGGCGGTGGCAACGGTTGGTATTGATCCACGCGCACCACCTGCAAATCTGAGGGCTCAACCTGCATCGCGGCGCGAAACCAGCCCGCGATGCTACCAAAGCGTGCGCGGATGGCTTCCGGCGCTTCGCCGGTCTGGATCAAGAGGAGTGGTTGCATGTGATCGGGTTCAAGGTTCGTGTTCGACATCTCATTATATAGTTG
>JBOIBD010000070.1:0-11666 GCA_050739415.1 Gammaproteobacteria bacterium
GCATATATCCAGCGCATCGAGGCGGTTAACTTCGCGCTAGCCAATGATGACGGCGTTACCATCAAACATTATCCCAAGGCCGACGTGGTGCTGGTGGGCGTGTCGCGTTCCGGCAAGACGCCTACTTGTCTGTATCTGGCGTTGCAGTTCGGTGTTTTTGCCGCCAACTATCCGTTGACCGAAGATGATCTGCAGCATGGGCGGTTGCCTGAAGTTCTATTCCCTCATAAGAGCAAACTTTATGGTCTGACCATCGAGCCGGTGCGCTTGCAGCAAATCCGCCATCACCGCCGGCCTGACAGTCGCTATGCCTCGCCCGATCAGGTGCGTTTCGAGGTGCAGCGAGCGGAGGATATCTTCCGCGCAGCCGGTGTGCTGTATATGAATACCACGCACACTTCGATCGAGGAAATCGCCACGAGTATCCTGCATCAATCCGGTATCAACCGGCGTTTCTGAGTGCGCCGGAAATGAACCATATTGGCCGGGTCATCGCTGTTTTGACAAATTATTGGAAGTGGCTTCGCGGACCGCCGTTGTTGTGGTTTATGAAAACCATATTGACTCTCAGACCGCAAAAGTCCACATTAATGCTGCTGAAATCAGATCCTGAATTCGTAACATGTGGTGCCGCAGAACCTTACTACTATAGGGGACTGGGTATTTTTCAGAAATATCGAACGTGGAGGCAATTATCATGCTGAATCCTGCTTTCCGCTGGATCACGCGCTGTAGCGTCGTGGGTATCCTGCTAGTTCTTTTTGGGTGTTCATCTTCCAAGCCATATACATTAGTCGCGCAATTTTCATCAACGTCAAAACAACTGATCATGATGGCTGCGATTGATGTTGAAGGTTCGGCATGCAAAGTAACGGCAATGACCTGGAGCGCCAATCCGCCATGGTCGCCATCATGTGTGGTCAATACAGATCAGCCGACACACAAGAGCTTCACTATTGATGGGCAGCAGGTGGATATGGACGCGGATGCTGACGGCTTCAAGGTATCCAATACACCTTCGTTGACAGTACCATTTCCTGCAAGCAGCTCCGCACCTGCAACGACCGCTAAAGTAGCTGCAACCGCAATGGTTGAGGCTAAAGCAAAGGTCAAGAGTAAGGCCACGGCGTCTGAGATGGCAGCAAAAACTTCGGGTAATGCCAGCAGCACGGCGCCAGCAGCAGCCAGCGCAGCGGCCGCTGCAACTAGCGTTACAAGTGCAGCCTTTCCAACACAATGGAAGGTGACATTATTCCCTGGCCATCAAAAAATAGTCGCCCAGAATTTGGGTTATCTGGTGAAGAGTGCCGGGATCAATATAGACGGTAGTGCTTGTGAGTTAGACGTAGTTTTCAAGGTGAGATACCCCCCTTATCATCTTGATTGCATGGCGAGCACCAATCCGCGCGGTGATTATCACTTATTGTTTAATCCGTACATCGTTGCGAAAGTTGCCTCTAGTGCCACGAACACCATTTTGATGGTATCCGAAGGCGCAAGCATTTCTGGTGTCATCTGGGATTCTCACGGTTTCGATGGCTGGACGCCCAGCGTACCCCCATCTTGGCGGTTACAAACCAAATCGGATAACTGAAGTAAGCAAATCTGTCGATGCACTGTCAGACGCTCGCTCGTGTTTCACGGGCGAGCGTCTTTTTTGGGTTAAATGAACTGAAACATTGAATACGACATACGCTTTGTAAGCTTCGCCAAGTTTGCGCAGCTCGTTTCACAGTATGTCTGTGATATAGTCCCTGCATGTTTGTCGAGGTTGTTAATCAACGTGTGCGCCTGGTGCGGTCCCGTAGTTTCGCTGGACTGATGACGCTTTATGAAAGCAATTACGTGCGCTTGCGGCAATTACTAGGCAATTTACTGCGGTTGCAACCAAAACTTGTATCCGCGAGTCCGACTGATCTGAGTATTCATGTCACGCTGGAACAATGTAGCCGCTACACCAGTAGCATGCGCATGACGTATCGTATTGAGCTAGACGGGAAGATTGCAGTTGATCCTGATCTTCTACTATGCATCTATCATGATGCGCGTCTGGTGGAAGCGGTGAGTTGTTGTGCTCAACCCAGACATACGGTATTCAGAGGATTGCAGACAACAACGGCATCTGAACTGGAGCGCCGCTGGACGCTCAATATTCTGCTCAACAAATGGCTGGAACATTGCCTGGATCACAGGCATACCTTTGCTCGGTCAACAGCCAACTGATTTATCCACATGCGGATTGCTTTCTGACCCAACAGTACCGGGCTGGAAGGCACTTTGATTGGCTTGCACCCTGCAATGCAGCCGTATAAGCGTGGCCCGTGTATCACAGGACCCAACCTCACTCGATGGACGTAAGGCCAGATAAGGCAAAGATAATCGGTATATTTTGCCCACCGCTCCCCGCTCTCCAAATTTTATGTTAAGTTATTGATTATCGGGTGATCCGGTTTCCAGCCTGTGGTCAAACTGGACTTCTTGATTTGCACCAGCGGACATTATCAGGGTTTGCAGTTAGGGTCATTGTGGAAGTATTTATGGCAGCGCGATTCAAAATCATCAGGACTGGGAAGGACAGACGCGAGGAATCGGCTCTTGTTGATGCGGGTTCCGGTCAGCAAGCCAAGCTTGTGGAGCTGTTCGAGAACCGTAATCTGATAAAACGCGAGCTGGATCAGGTCACAGCCGAGCGTGACGTGCTCAAGGCGGATGTGGAGGATCTGCGCAGCCGCCATGACGAACTCCGCCGACAGCTCACCAATCTGGAGCGGATGCTGGCAGATGCGGAACGCGGGCAGAGTGCGATCATTTATTATCGCTTGCGGGCGGTTTGGGATACTTGTCGGCAACAATTGAGGTTGTTGGCAGAAGATCTATGCAGCCGATATGAGAAAGCCGAACGCATTGGATTCGAACAAAATTTGGGGAAAGATCGCAGTCGCCATGTTGATGATCTGGCGCAGCAGTTTGACAAGCTAGAGCGGGAACGGCGCAATCTCCGCAGCAGCCTGGGTGATTTGCAAAAGCAATTAGCGAGGCTGCAGAAATTTTGGCATAAATCCAAGCGCGTAGAGGTCCAATTTCGGATTGACAAACTTACGAAGCAGTTCAAGCCCATCGAAGCAAAAAAATTGGAATTGCTGGCCACTATGGAATTGCTGCGCAACCAAAAACCACAAGTGTGGCCGGGCATCAGCATCGCATCCAAACGCACCGTCAATCTGTGGTTACTGGCGCTGGCTCAATACCTGTATTTGCATTTTGCCGAGTACAACATCTCAGATATGGCGCGCAGTGCCGGTACGAAACCAGTATCGGATGTGAATTTCGGTCTGTTGAATGATTGCATGGCGATCGGCAATCACATCTTTGAGGTAGTGATAAAGCTGCGTGGTGACAAGACACGACCGGACAAGCTTCGCTTTCGCGCCGAACATCTGTTCAACATTGCCACGTATGCCTCGCATGGCGATACAATCCCTGAGGAGTCCTGTCTGGATTACATACCTCTAGCGTCCCAGACGGCACCCACCATTGACGCGGAGGCACAACCCGTCGCCGCCAACGTGCTTCGGTTGAATTATTGGGATATCCAGAACATCCTGCTCAGACCGCCTGAACCAGAGCAAACACCAGCGTCAAGAACTGCTCCATTCGCCGATTGAGTATTGGTTATTACGGGTGCGTGCGAGCATTCTGACTATCCATTAGCTGCCGACAATTGATTTGATCCCGCGAGGCCTCAAGCAGCTCTGCTGGCGAATCGTGGCTCGGCAATCGCATGAACAAAGGGTTAGTTGCTGCCCGCCGAGCTTACTGAGGCTGGGAGACTGTGTATTCCCGCAGCAGTCATGTCAGTCACAATGTGTGCGGTTTCCTGGAGCACAACATCAGGCACGATGGCATTTACATCATCTCCGGTGTCCGTCGCACTGCTAACCGATGTTGAAGCATGTGGGGATGTAGTCGCAGTCGTTTTGGATTTTTTACCAACCCCAGCCAGTTTGTAGGCATCTTCCAGGCTAGCAGCGGGAGGCAGACCCTTGAGTTTCCGCCAGCTGTTGGCTAGAGCCAGCCGTTGACGGTCGTGTTCAGTACGCTGTTTTTCCCGCACACTCAGCATCAGCGATACGGATTTCTCATTTCGCTGTACTTCCAGTTGCTGGATGCCATCGAGGAATAGTGTCCAGGCGGGGTTATGGACTATACGCTCGGCATGCAGCTTGTCGAGTTCCGGCAAAGCTGCCGGGATGCCTAGTTGTAATGGAGTGTATTTCGCGGCAGTAATCTGATCCCAAGGTAGGGCATCATCCTGGGTCTCTTCACCGAATTCCTTGGGATCGATGGGTGATGGCAAGATTATATCCGGCGTCACACCCTTGCGTTGTGTACTGGCGCCGTTCACGCGATAAAACTTGTCAACTGTGAGCTTGAGCTGCCCGGCATCCTGAGTTCCAGGTACGAAACGGTTCAGGTCTATGAGTCTTTGCACTGTGCCTTTGCCGTAGGTCGTGGCGCCTACAATAATGCCGCGATGATAATCTTGGATGGCGGCGGCAAAGATTTCCGACGCAGAAGCCGTCAATCGATTTACCAGTACCGCCAAGGGACCAGTGTAGACTATGCCGCTGTCGTCATCGTCATCCACCTCCACATTACCGCTGGTGTCACGAATCTGCACCACCGGGCCGTGAGGAATGAACAGGCCGGTAAGTTTAGTGGCCTCGTCCAGAGCACCACCGCCATTGTTGCGCAGGTCAATTACCACGCCATCCACATGCTCCGCTTCGAGTTCCAGGAGTAATTTACGCACGTCGCGAGTGGTGCTGGTGTAGTTCTTCTCACCTTCCATGCGCCCCTCAAAATCGCTATAAAAGGCAGGAATATTGATAACACCAATTTTGTAGTTGCGTGTGCCGCGTTCGACGTTGATGATGCTCTTGTGTGCGGCCTGGGCTTCGAGTTTCACGGTTTCGCGCACCAAGCGGAGAACTTTTTCTGGTGAGCCGGGGGCGGCGCCGGCAGGCAGAATCTGCAGCCGGACCACAGATCCCTTGGGGCCGCGAATGAGTTGCACCACGTCGTCCAGACGCCAACCAACCACATCCACCATGTCGCCCTTATCGCCCTGGGCCACGCCGGTGATGCGATCATCGGGATGCAGTTCCTTGCTTTGAGCGGCGGGTCCACCCAGGATTACACGGTCCACGCGTGTATATTCGCCTTCGGACGTGAGTGCTGCACCGATACCTTGGAGCTTGAGGCTCATCTGGATTTGGAATTCCTGAGACTGATCCGGCGAAAAATAATCGGTATGCGGGTCAAGAGACAGGGTGTAGGCGTTCATGAACAGGTTGAACACATCCGAGGATGAAATCTGGCGGGCACGGTAATCGAAATTCTGATAACGCTTGCGCAGTACATCGGCGGCTTGCTTCCAAGTTTTGCCCGCGAGCAACAAGCCAATGACATCGTTTTTGACGCGCTTGCGCCAGAGGTCATCTAGCTTCGCGGTACTGGTGACCCAGGGAGCCTTGGAGCGGTCGTAAACGTATTCTTCTTTCACCGTGAAGTCAGGTTCATGTTTCAGCAGACTCAGGGCATATTGGATACGCTGCCGGACGCGCTGCTGATAGACGTTGTATATGGCGAATGCAGGTTTGAGGTCGCCGTTGCGGATAGCATCATCCAGGGTGTCGCGATAAGGCGCGAAATTATCAACGTCCGATTGCAGGAAATAGCTTCGGTTCGGATCCAAATCTTCCAGATAATGCTTAAAAATTTGCCGTGATAGGGCGTTGTCCAGCGGCGTTTTACCGTAGTGATAGCGGGTAAGAATACCCGCGATAGCCTCATCCACAAGAGTTTCGTGTGGCTCAGGACTCAGGGCCGATAATTGAGCGAGGCTGCCTGCGGTGGGAGTGGTGGTGACAGCGGAATACGCGCTAGACGCAATGACCAGCGTGCCGATGGTAATCAACAGAACAAGAATCTTCTGGCGCATTCTGGAGAACTTCCTGTTTGGTAAGTGCCTTACCTGGGCGGGCAGGGCGCGGGGTTAGTGTCCGTATCATAGTATTGGAAGTCAGGCTCGAGTGCGAGTGGCCGCGCAGCACGCGGTAATAGCGACTTTACTTTGACATGATGTCACATCATTCAGGCCGTTGCTTAGAACTTGAGGGAATCCACTTTTTCATGAGTTCCATGAGTTTTATCGATGATGTGATTTTAGGCAGTGCTGTGGCTTTAGATAGTGTCCAGTGCTTGATTCGATTTTTCATGAGACGTACTTACCCTGGACAATACCCTGGATTAGACAGTCATTCGCAGCAATCTATCTTGGGGCGAGTTGCTGCGCGAACCGTTGGCTTTTTTCCGCATAGGTAGCACCTGCCGGATCCATTTTTGGGTCAACTGGGCAATCGTCGCTTGCGGCGGCTGGCGGAATATGTGCTTGTGGTGACGATTCTGGCGCTGCTGAACGTGTTTTCTGGGTTCGGCGGATAACCATTACCGTAACCCGACATTTATTGGCAGCAGGCAGTCTTGTGTGAGCCATCGGCTGGTATTCAGGTCTATTCCGGCGACTCCGGGTATGGCCTGATGAGGGTTGAACGCCAATCAGGCGGCCAGTACCATAGGCTGCGACCCGGAACCTGGTATTTCCCTGAAAATATTCTATTATTTTTATAAACTCGTCAGTGATGGCCTGAGAGTCTGCTACCTTTGTCCTTGTAGGGCGTTTTTTGGCGTATGCTAGCCTAAGTCTTGAGCCATTGATTCCAGGACGCAGGACATCCCCCAATGCTACTTGCCAATAATAATTATGTTCCAGGGCCCTATAACTTGTTGACTTGGCCTGGGGTATTCGAGTAAAAAGCGGAACCCACAATTTGAGCTGATCGGTGCGATGGGCGGTCTTGCTTAATATCAAAGTTGCAGCATGCTGTCCGTGCGCGTTTGTAAACACCGAATACCAAATCCGGTATTGCAGGAGATTACTAAGTGAATATTCAAGAGATTCTTCATATCGCTAATGCCTCGGGCGGCATCATCTGGATAATTATCCTAACCCTGCTGGTGGCGCTCATCATCATCATTGACCGAACTTGGTATCTTGGTAAGGTATCGCGTCAAGGTGAACTGATTGCAGGCACCATACTATCCTCGGATACTGTGGACCGTGAAGGCCTCATGGATCTTGCGGTACGCACGGCCAAGTACCCACAGGGCGCAGTATTGGAGGTAGCTCTCAAGTATCCCAACATCAAGGATCCGGTGCGGCTATCGGAACTTATCGAGGAAACCATACTCCTGCAAGCCCCACGCGTTGATCGCGGCATGTGGGTACTGGATACCATTGTGACACTCGATCCGTTACTGGGTCTGTTGGGCACCATCGTGGGTATTTTCGAAGCGTTCCAGGTTTTGGGTGCTGCTGACACCGCACCGACCAAGGTGACGGGCGGCGTGGCCATCGCGCTCATCGCCACCGCCGCGGGTTTGGCAGTTGCAATCATCGGCCTCGTATTCTTCAACGGCCTTAACAACCGCGTTCGCCTGATCATGCATCAGATGGAAGCCATTAAGGTGATGCTCGTCAATCGCCTCACCTGAGACTCATCGGCCTACCCGGGAACGTGGTTAATACTCAACTGGCCGTCGTGTACGGTCAAGGCAGGTAGCTGAAATGAAGGGCTTTTTTGTACAGAAGAAAGGCAGAATTGAGATCATCAACATGATCGACATCATGCTTTTCCTGCTGGTGTTCTTTATCATGATTACGCTGCGCATGATTCCAGCCACCGGAATCGCTTCCCATCTGCCGCAAAGCAGCACTGCAGTCACCATCGAACGGCCAAAGATCATCATCAGCCTGTTGCAACATGGACAAATCGTGGTCGAGAGTCAGGTCATGACACCCAATCAGCTTACGTCCTATCTGCTTGGACAGGACCCGGCACATGCAAACATCACGATCGCGGGGGTCAAGGACGCATCGCTGCAGGATCTCGTGATAGTCATGGACGCATGCCGTGAAGCGGGGGTCACCCAGATCGGTATCGCCGCCAAAAATATCAGCGATTAATCCATAGGGCCCCACCGTGGACAATAAGCACGTTTTTAGCGAAGGGCTGTTTACTGCCCGGTCCGGCGTCAGCTTCATTCTGGCGATCATTGCCGAAGTACTAATCGGGCTTATCGTTGCTGGCATCATTATTTGGCATGTGACGCATCCGGAACCGCCACCACCAGTACAAAAGGTGGCTGTGGTAACCATTCCTCCGAATCCGCCGCCGCCGCCACCGCCGCCGCCCAAGATCCCGGAACCGAAACTCGCGCCGCCGCAAGCCTTGAGCGAGGTACCGCCGATCCCGACGCCGATCCCGACACCGAACGCGGTGCCGCCGCCACCGCCGCAGCCGCCACTCCAAGCTACGCCGCCGCCGCCGCAACCGACGGTAAATATGGCCGCACTGCGTGCGAACTTTGAGTCTGAATTGCGGCAGTGCATTCAGGCGCAAGCGATCCAGCATTATCCGCGCGAGGCATTACTGTCGAGTACAACCGGCACAGTGACGGTCAGTTTCAAATATTACAATGGCAAGTTAAGCAACGCCGAACTCAAAAACTCAAGCGGTGCCCGCTCATTGGATCGGGCAGGCCTGACTGCGGTTAGTGAGGCTAGATGTCCAGCGCCACCTGAACAATTTATGGGGCAAACCTTCATTTTCACGGTTCCCATCCAGTACACATTAGGTGGCTGAAGACATTGTTTAATGTATTGTGAGATAGATCGCTATTTCGCAATTTTGTCCGAAGCATCGTTGTAACAAAGAACCACGCCGTCCACAGCGTGGTTCTTTGCTTTAGGGCATCCATCGAGATATTCGCCCTGAGGCACGAATCCTTTGCACACTTGGCGATGTGGTGATTGATTGGCCGGCGGCAAGAGAATCATGTTTAACCAAAAAATTGAAGGAAGTCGCTTGCAAAGCATCGGTTCGTGGCACGCAAAATAAAACTGAGTGTCTTGTCTGGAATCGTAGCGAAGGCCTTGGTGGTTGACTGTTGCTATCACACAATCTTCTACGGCCTTGAATAACTAATTGTCTGACTGACCCAAAAGAAAGTGAATACAGAAAAAGTTAAGGCTTTCCGCTTCGTCCTCAGCATCGGCATCGTTAGCCTGTTCGCCGATCTGACGTACGAAGGTGGCCGCAGCATCGTGGGTCCATATCTAGCAGTGCTTGGAGCTGGGCCAGTCTTTGTCGGAGTAGTGGCCGGCCTTGGAGAATTCTTGGGTTACTCCGTACGCCTGTTTTCTGGGCGTTTCGTGGATCGGACGCACCGCAACTGGCAGGTTATGGGAGCGGGCTATACACTCAACATGCTGGCGGTGCCGGCGCTGGCTCTGTCGCCCGGTATCTGGATTGCAGGCCTGCTGGTGTTTGCCGAACGCATCGGCAAGGGCATACGCAATCCGGCCAAGGATGCGCTGCTGTCGCGTGCCGGCCGCGAGCTAGGCCACGGTTACGCCTTTGGTCTCCACGAGTTTCTTGATCAACTGGGTGCCGTCATCGGCCCACTGCTGGTGGCCGCGGCGGTAGCGTACTCCGGATACCGTCTGGGGTTTGCGGTTCTGATCGTGCCGGCTCTACTGGCGTTATTTTTTCTGTGGCGCGCGCGCGGCATCGAACCTGAAGTTGCACCCGCGAAGCAGGGTGAGCTGCGCGCAAAATTCGACGCACGTTATTACCGCTACATGGCGTTTGCCGTAGTAACCATCCTGGGCTTTTCGCATTTCATCCTGGTGGCCTACCACTTGCAGATCACGCATCGTCTGTCACCCGTTCTCATTCCCGTCTTGTTCGCCGTGGCTATGGCTACAGACGCCATTACGGCGCTGGTGTCCGGACGTTTCTATGACCGCTACGGTCTCAAAGTGCTGTATGTACTGCCCTTGCTGACGCTGCCCACATTGCCATTGTTGTTCCTGTCGGTTCACCCAGTGTGGATCTGGATCGGGGCAGGGCTTTGGGGTGCGGCCTTGGGTCTGCAGGAAAGCACGGTGCGCGCAGGCGTGGCCACGCTCACGCCGGAGCACCTGCGCGGCACTGCCTATGGTTTGTTCGACACGGTGTTTGGTGCCGCCTGGTTTGTCGGCAGCGTGATTCTGGGAGCGTTGTACGCTCTCGGACCTGGATGGTTGGTCGGTGCGGCAATGCTACTGCAAGTGGCTGCGTTGCCTTTGCTCGCCACCGTTAACCACCATCGCGCAGCTGTCTAAGTCACGACTTCAGGGACAGTAAATTTCAGTTCCCTCCCCGGGTTAATGTGGGTGGTAAGTCTTGATAAGCGGGTGGGGCGAGCGTAAAGGCGGCGCGCCGCACCCGGTGTCTACGGCCAAGGGCGGTGGAAGGGCAGATTTTTGCAGGAGCAAAAGTTTGCCTACCTCCTGCATCATTTGTACATCCATGTATATCGCCTTCTCACCCACGCCGCGATTTCGATTCGGCTACTTCGACTATAACGCCTCGCGTTGACCCATCATGCAAACTCTGATTAACTCATCTTGACCGCATGTGGTGAGTAGCCATAACAAAATGCGTTCTGGCCGAACTGGGTTGATGCAAATTGAAATACAAATTCAAAGGGCGATAACGCATGTCCACCATAATAATCGCGGATGACCATGCCATCTTTAGGGCCGGGCTGGCCAAGCTGTTACAGGAAATGCCTGATGTCAAAGTTGTAGGGGAAGCTTCCGGCGGTCGGGAAGCTGTGGAGCTTGCCGAAATGCACCATCCTGACATCGTGATTATGGACCTCGCGATGAGTGATATGAATGGTTTGCATGCCACTGCGCAGATTCACACTCAACATGCAGATATTCGTGTCATTATCTTGTCCATGTACGCCAATGATGAATATGTACACGAAGCATTGGCTGCGGGTGCCACAGGTTACGTTTTGAAGGAAGCCACACCGGACGAACTCAGATTGGCGGTTGAAACCGTTACGCGTGGTGGCACCTACCTTAGTTCTGCTGTCTCCAAGCGGGTGATTGAGGAATACATTGGCCATGCTGCTGGTTCCCCCAACCAGACTAAGCATCTGACTCACAGACACATGCAAATTCTGCATCTGATGTCGGAGGGTAAGGATACCAAGGAAATTGCACTTGAGTTGGGGGTCAGTTACAAGACTCTTGAAAATCACCGCACCGAAATAAAGAAGCGATTAGGGATCCCCAGTGCTGCTGGGCTTATCCGATATGCCGCACGTCTTGCTGGATTGCCCAATAGGTAAAGAGCACATGCCCGCACACTGCGACTTCTTGCGTTAATTAGGGTAGCAATGCGCGTTTACAATCTCCATGGGCACGATCATTCAACAGTGCAATCTGCTAAAAGCACAATGACAAATTCGAGAGTCGAAGTCGGCAGGTAGCCTATTGTCACTGTTACAAAGATTGTGAAGTTTATGTTTAGGGTGCTGTGCTGCAGGCGCTCGCGTATTGGGCATTATTCAGCGAATTGGAAAAGGTCTAAAGAGGGTGTCCTAGATTTTGTGTAAACGGGTTGATGGTTGATCCTGGTTAGTGTGATGGCATGCGTTCATCATACTGGATGGTAAATCGATTCAGTGCCGCTTTCCAGTCC
>JBOIBD010000071.1:0-11520 GCA_050739415.1 Gammaproteobacteria bacterium
AGGTTGCCATTGGCTCAAGCCCAAGCCTGGTATCAGCTTACCCGGCGCGGTCAGAGTCCTGGAACCGTTTACATGCATAATCAGGTGCTTTTCAGCGCCATCCGGCGTACGTACTTTCACATCCAGATTGTCGCTCTGGATTACGCCCTCGAACAGGTGCACCAGGGTCGTATCCCACGTGGGCGTAATATGTCCATTAATCGCAAGAATCTCATCCTGCTGTACGAAGCCAGCCGCCGCCGCCGGTGATCCCACACGAATCTCGCCTACGATCGGCCGGATACCGGGAATACCGATCATGAAAATTACCCAATAAGCGAGCACCGCGAACAGCAAGTTAAATACGGGGCCCGCGAGCACTACCGGAAAGCGCTTCGCCAACGACTGACGATTGAAAGCCAGATGTTTTTCAGATTCCGGCACCTCGCCTTCGCGCTCATCGAGGAACTTGTTGTAGCCCCCCAGAGGCAGCCAGGCGATCACATACTCCGTTGAATCGGGACGGCGTTGCCAGCGTAACAGGGGTTTACCAAAGCCCACCGAAAAACGCAGCACCCTGATGCCAAGATAACGCGCCACGATAAAGTGGCCGAACTCATGTACAGTCACCAGCACCCCAATAGCCACGATAAACGCTACGATGCTGATAAGAATACTCAAGTCGCAAACTCCGAAGTCTTCGCTGCAATGGCCGCGGCAATGACACGCGTGCCGGATAATAGTTGTATCGTGTGTCTCAACAGGACTAGTCGTTCACGCAACTGCATTGCGGTAACCTCTTCCACCTTTACCGAAAAAATAGGTCGGTACACAAGGTATCGGCGTAACAGGCCATCAACGTATGCCCGCGTCATGGGTGCAGCCGGGCAAAAGCACTCCCGAGAACATCCCGGCGCATCAGGGTGTTAGCATCGATGCTGCCGGTCGGACAAAAAAGAGTAACGGTCTTCACCGCAATCTCTCCAGTAGCTCCATACCGATCCAGAAAACCGGCACCGCTACGGTCAGGCTGTCAATCCGGTCAAGTACGCCGCCGTGACCTGGAAACAACCTGCCACTGTCCTTGACCCCCGCCTGACGCTTGAACAAGCTTTCAGACAGATCGCCCACGATGGACAGCCACCCCGTCAGTACACATATAAGGATAAGGAAGTATCCGGCAGTCGGCAGAACCCACCACACGCCCAGCAGCGCCACCACCAGCATCGCGAGGCTGCCACCCGCAACACCTTCCCAGGTTTTACCGGGACTCACTGCCGGAGCCAGCTTGTGGCGGCCGAAGGCCCGGCCAGTGAAATACGCGGCGATGTCAGTTACCCAAATCAGCACCAACAGGAATAGGAGCTTGGCTGGGCCATGTGAACTTTCGTGTAAGGCCACGGTCGCCAACCAGGCAGGGACCAGCGTCAACAAGCCGCAGAGCAACTTTACGTGGCGTGAAAACTCCCACTGCCAGCGGGATACCCAGAGAGTGGCAAACAGCCACCAGGCTAACGCTACCAGTGCAACTGTCCATAAAATTCGGAAATCCCAACGCGCCAGCCAGAGCAAATACAGCAGCACAGCCACCAGAATAATGCGGCTGATTTTCAGCAGTTCCGCGGTTTCACCACTCAGAGAAGACCATTCCCAAGCAGCTGCCAGCACCACGAGGCCCATGACCAGCGCCAGCACCCAGGTAGGCGCCAGCAACACCAGCAATACCACCAGCGGCAGCAGGACCAATGCCGTGAGGATGCGATACTTAAGCATCTGAATTATCGTGCGTCTGCACAAGCGTGCGGCCAAAGCGCCGATGGAAAGTACTAAACGTATCACGCATGCCAATGATACGATGGCGGGCGTTATTCTTATGCAGTCTTGTCACTTCGATTTCAAGAAGATTCATCAAAAGGGTCATAAGGCTGCCAACTTCCAAGCGTGGCCGTTGCCAGTTCTTGCTGCTGAAAGCAAACGGGGTGAGTACATCGCTCCTTTCCGGTGTCTGGCCAAGAGGCCATCACCATCCATAACAATCGCAGCGTGTTCCGGAAGTGCGAGGATTACGGTCTTGGCCATGCTGTCACACTTCTCGCCTAGGTGAGACGCAGGACGATGCATGCCGCGTGCAGATCTCGCATCACACTTCCAGGAGTTCCGCTTCCTTGGCAGCGAGAATCTTGTCAATGTCGGAAATATGCCGGTCAGTGAGTTTCTGGATGTCTTCCTGGGCACGGTGTTCCTCATCCTCCGTGACCTTCTTATCTTTAAGCCAGGCCTTGAGTTCGGTATTGGCGTCGCGGCGCACATTGCGCACCGACACCCGCGCAGCTTCCGCTTCCTGGCGTGCCAGCTTGATGATTTCGCGGCGCCGATCCTCGGTGAGTTGCGGCATGGGCACACGGATCACATTGCCTGCCGTGGCTGGTGTCAGGCCTAAATCAGATGTCATGATGGCCTTCTCGATCACCGGAATCATCTGTTTTTCCCAGGGCGTGATGGTCAGGGTACGGGCATCGCCCGCTGACACGTTGGCTACCTGGTTGAGGGGTACGTCGGAGCCGTAATATGACACGCGCAGATGATCCAGCAAACTGACATGGGCGCGACCGGTACGCAATCGAGTCAGGGCATCCGTGAGCGTAGCTACGCTTTTGTGCATGCGCTCCGTAGCCTTCTTCTTCATGTCGTCAATCATGATTACCCTCCATTATCCACCAGCGTGCCGATATCCAGTGCGCCCAAGACAATGCGCATCAGATCGCCGGCACGGCTGAGATCGAAAATCCGCAGGGGAATGTTATTGTCCCTGCACAGCACGATGGCGGTGGCATCCATCACCATGAGCTTGTCGGAAAGCACCTGATCAAAGCTCAGGTGTGCATAGCGTTTAGCCTTGGGGTTATGCTTGGGATCAGCGGAATACACGCCGTCCACTTTGGTGGCCTTGAGCAGCAGCTCCGCGCCGGTTTCGATTGCGCGCAGGCTGGCGGCGGTGTCAGTGGTGAAAAACGGATTGCCAGTGCCGGCGGCGAAAATGCACACGCGGTCTTTTTCAAGATGCCGCACTGCACGGCGGCGAATGTAATCCTCACAGACTTCATTTACGCTCAGGCCAGACATTACCCGCACGTATACGCCGAGGCGTTCCAGTGCATCCTGCATGGCCAATGCATTCATGATGGTCGCCAGCATGCCCATGTGGTCGGCGGTGACCCTATCCATACCGGCTCTGGCCAGACCTGCGCCGCGAAATATATTCCCGCCACCGATCACCATGCCCACCTGTACACCCAAGTCGCGTACCTCGCGCACTTCTTCCGCTAGGCGCATGATCACATTGGGATCCACGCCATAATCGGCATGGCCCATGAGGGCTTCGCCGCTCAGCTTGAGGAGTATCCGCCGGTATGCGGGGGTCTGGTTGGACATGGGTTATCCGCTACGCGAGTATGAAATATGGGTACCTCTAAAAATTAGAGATTTTGGTTTCCGGCTAGGCAAAAATGACTGAGCAACCGGAATGTATATACCAATACATGAGGATTGCGAGGTCATTTTTAACACCGCCGGGAAGCATAAAGATCAATTTTTAGAGATACCCATATGCAGAACCCCGCAAAGCGGGGCTTCGGCCGCAGAAATTGTACCGTAATCCGCGCTGCTTGGCGCCGGACACGGATCGGGATGAGTTGATTTCAAGCGTTTTTTGCGGCCTGGGCCTTGACCTCAGCGGCAAAATCTTCCTGCTTCTTCTCGATACCTTCGCCTACCTCGAAGCGGGCAAAACGCAGCACTTTGGCGCCGGACTGTGCCAGCAGCTTTTCCACGCTGACATCCGGTTCTTTCACAAAAGGCTGGCCCAACAGGGTCACTTCGGCGAGGAATTTGTTGAGACGGCCCTCCACCATCTTTTCGATGATTGCCGCTGGTTTGCCACTATCTACCGACTGTGCACGGATGATCTCACGCTCCACATCCAATACATCGGTCGATACATCTTTGGGCTCCACGCATACAGGTTTGCTGGCCGCTACGTGCATGGCGATATCTTTAGCGAGCGCTGCCGTGCCGCCCTGCATCTCGACCAGCACACCGATGCGCGTGCCGTGTGCATACGTACCGAGGATGCCGCTGGTCTTAAACAACGTGAAGCGCCGCAAGCTGATGTTTTCACCGACCTTGGCCACCAACTCGCGACGCACGGTATCCACACTCTTGCCATCAGCCAGCGGTAGATTGCCAAGCGTGTCGGCATCCGCTGGTGATTTGGCCAACACCGCCTCAGCCACTTTCCGGACGAATGCACTGAAATCTTCGCCATTCGCCACGAAGTCAGTCTCGCAATTCACTTCCACCATGGCGACGGTATTACCTGACTGTACAATGGCAACACGGCCTTCGGCAGCGATGCGCCCGGCTTTCTTGTCGGCCTTGGCAAGGCCGGCCTTGCGCATGTGTTCGACAGCGAGGTCAATATCACCGTGTGACTCGGTGAGAGCCTTCTTACATTCCATCATGCCAGCGCTGGTGCGCTCACGCAGTTCCTTCACTAATGCAGCTGAGATAGTCATAGCAAATCCTGGAAATTAATTCGAAACGCTTATATGGAGGCGTCGTACTATTTATTCAGGGCTCTTCGGCGCTCACTCCTGCCCGTCTTCGGCTGCGTCTTTCTTGACAGTCTTTTTGCGTACCGTGGTCTTTTTGGCAGGGACTTTTTTGCGTACCACCGGCTTGAGAGCGGCTTCCTGGTCCTTGACAGGTTCAGCTTCCACAGCAGCCTGCGCGGTAGTCTCCACAACCAGCTTCTCCGCTGGTTTGCGACGTGCCGGAGCTTTCTTCGCAGTCATTCGCGCCGGCGCCTTCTTGCGGCCGCGGCCACGCTTGGGATTGCCCTGCTCATCCAACTCCACGAACTCGTCCTCGTCGGTTCCGGCGAGTTGCGGCATGGCGGCCTTGCCGGTCAGGATCGCGTCGGCGACGCCCTGTGCATACAACTGCACGGCGCGGATGGCGTCGTCGTTACCGGGAATCACGTAGTCAATACCATCGGGCGCATTATTGGTATCCACGATGCCGACGATGGGTATACCGAGCTTGCGCGCCTCGCTCACAGCGATCTTTTCATGACCGGTGTCAATCACGAATAGGGCATCGGGCAGGCCATTCATATCCTTGATGCCACCCAGACTTTTGTCGAGCTTGTCCATTTCGCGACGCAGACGAATCACCTCTTTCTTGCCCAGCCGCTCGAAAGTTCCGTCTTCCGACTGCAGATCCAGTTCATGCATGCGTTTGATGGATTGGCGCACAGTCTTGAAATTGGTAAGCGTGCCACCCAGCCAACGTTGACTCACATACGGCATACCGCAGCGGTGTGCTTCCTCGGCTACGGCTTCGCGCGCGGCGCGTTTGGTGCCCACGAACAGCACCATGCCGCCGTCGGTTACCAAGCGCTTCACGAATTCCAGCGCTTCGCGATACAGCGGCAGGGTCTTTTCGAGATTGATAATGTGGATACGGCTGCGTTCACCGAAGATGAAGGGCGCCATCTTCGGGTTCCAGTAACGGGTCTGATGACCAAAATGCACGCCAGCTTCCAGCATCTGGCGCATGGACATGTCTGCCATGGAAAGTCTCCTGATGAACGGGAACGCAAGCGTTCCCCGGGTTAGGCCTCCATACACCCCGAATCGCAACCCTGGCCCTTGCGGACCGGCGGGCACCCAGCGAGCGGTATCGGTGTATGTGTGGGTTAGTAAAATCAGGCGGTCATGGACTGCCTGTTTGCCAAAAATGGCCGCGCTTTATACCATAAGCGGTCTGTAACAGCAACGCTGGCAAGATTTAGGTCCCAACAGCGTTCCCACATTCCATAGAACCCATGCCAGTCACTATCAAAAACTCAGAAGATCAGACGAAGATGCGTATTGCTGGCCGTCTGGCCGCGGATGTTCTGGATATGATCACGCCGCATGTGCAGCCGGGCGTGACTACCGACGAGCTGGATCAGCTCTGTCACGACTATATCGTCAATACCCAGCAGGCCATACCCGCTAACGTCGGCTACAACGGTTTTCCCAAAACCCTGTGCACGTCCATCAATCACGTGGTCTGCCACGGGATCCCCAACGACAAGAAGCTCAAGAACGGCGATATCATCAATTTAGATGTGACCGTCATCAAGGACGGCTTCCACGGCGATACCAGTAAGATGTATTTCGCGGGCGAACCCTCGGTACTGGCGAAACGCCTGGTGCAGATTACCCACGATTCCATGCTCACCGGCATAGATATGGTGAAACCCGGCGTGCGGCTCGGCGACATCGGCTACGCCATACAACAATACGCGGAAAGCCACGGATTTTCGATAGTGCGGGAGTACTGCGGACACGGTATCGGCCGTATCTATCACGAAGATCCACAAGTACTGCACTACGGCACACCCGGCACCGGTCTGGAATTGAAACCCGGTATGACATTCACCATCGAACCCATGGTCAATGCCGGCAAGCGCCACGTCCGGTTATTACCGGATGGCTGGACGGTCGTGACCAAGGATCATTCACTGTCAGCACAATGGGAACACACCATCTTGGTAACCAACGATGGTCATGATGTACTCACTATCCGAGCTGGCGGCGAAATATGAACCGTTCACAGTTGTCAGCATCCGTTTGAACACTCCATCCTCCGCCACATCTTCTTCGCTCGATACCGTTACACTGGACCAGGCTTTACATCATGGCGGCAAGCCCCTGGCAGCAATGCAGCACGCATTGAAAGCGGCCGACGAGAACCAGCGGCAACAATTCGTCGCCGGGGTATCTGTCGAGCAATTGGTGCCAGAGCGCGCGCAAGCGGTGGATGAACTCATTAAGCGTGCTTATCACCTGCATCTTTCACAATTCCAATCCAAATTAAGTCTGGTGGCGGTGGGTGGCTACGGTCGAGGCGAGTTACACCCGCACTCCGACGTGGATCTGCTAATGCTGCTACCGACCGGAAATCCAGCCCATTTCCATCATGCCATCGAGCGCTTCATTGCTTTTCTTTGGGACTTGGGTCTTCCTGCAAGCCACAGCGTGCGCACACTGGAAGAATGCGCGCTTGAAGCTCAGGCAGATGTGACCGTGGCCACAAATCTCATGGAAATTCGCCATCTGGCCGGCGCAACCGACCTGTTTGCTGATCTGCAACGAAGAATGCAACCCGAAAAGCTCTGGCCAACAAATGAATTCTTTCTGGCCAAACTGAAAGAACAGCAACAGCGCCATGCGAAATATCACGATACAGCCTACCGCCTGGAACCCAATATCAAGGAAGGCCCCGGCGGTCTGCGTGATATCCAGATGATAGGTTGGGTGGCGAAGCGCCACTTCAATGCCAACAACCTGCATAGCCTTCTGGAGCATCGGTTTCTTACCGCAGATGAGTATCGCAACCTACAACACGGGCAGGCTTTCCTTTGGCGTGTACGTTTCGCATTGCACCTCTTGTACGGTCGGCGCGAGGACCGCTTGTTGTTCGATGCTCAACCAAGGCTTGCCACTCAATTCGACTACCGCGATATGCCTGCGAGCCTGGCCGTCGAACAATTCATGCAGAAATATTACCGCACCATCAAGGAACTGAGTCTACTGAATGAAATGCTGCTGCAATTGCTGGAAGAAGCAATACTCAGCGCGCAGACACAAACTTTCACACCTTTGACAGCTGAATTCGAGGAGCGCAACGGATTCCTGCATGCAAGCGATGTTGGATTGTTCGCGCGACAACCGAGTATGTTGCTGAAACTGTTTCATATGCTGGAACAGCATCCGCGCCTGAAGGGAGTCGGTGCCGGGACTCTGCGCTCTTTACGCGCCAACCTGCATAAGATAGATGATGCCTTCCGCGCCGAGCCCACAAACCGCGCACTGTTTATGCAAATTCTGCACGAACCCTTGGGCGTCACGCACGAATTGCGTCGCATGAACCGTTATGGCGTACTGGGGCGGTATCTGCCGGCATTCGGAAAGATTGAAGGTCGCATGCAGTACGATCTGTTCCACACCTATACCGTGGATGAACACATCCTGTTCGTGGTGGGTAATCTGCGGCGCTTCGCCCTCAGCCGCTATGACAGTGAGTTCCCCCTGTGCAGCCAGATCATGCAGGCTCTGCCCAAGCCCGAACTGGTTTACTTGGGCGCCCTGTTTCATGACATTGGCAAGGGTCGCGGCGGCGATCACTCGGAATTGGGTGCGCAAGATGCGGAGGCATTTTGCCTGGACCATGGCCTGAGCCATTACGACGCCCGCCTAGTGGCATGGCTGGTGCAATATCACCTACTGCTGTCACTGACAGCGCAGAAAAAGGACATTAATGATCCTCAGGTGGTACACGACTTTGCGTGTAAGGTTGGCGACCAAACTCACCTAGATTTTCTATACGTGCTCACCGTAGCCGACGTACGCGGCACCAATCCGGAATTATGGAATTCATGGAAGGCGAGCTTGTTCAAAGAACTGTATCAGAATGCCAGCCGGGCGCTGCGTCACGGCCTGGAAAATCCCATAGATAAGGATGAACTGATTGGTGAGATCCAGGAACGGGCGCTGGCACTGTTGCATGAACTGGGCATTGGATCGCAAGCCGCGCGCGAAGTCTGGAATGCTTTCTCTGAGGAATACTTCCTGCGTCACACGGTCGAAGAAATTGTCTGGCATACGCACGGCCTGCGTGGACGACAAGTTGACGGTGCACCGCTGGTGTTGTTGCGCCAGCAAACTACACGCGGTGGCACCGTCGTAAGTGTCTATTCGAATCGAGACGAACTTGTTTTCGGGCGCGTCACCGCCGCTTTGGCGGAACTGGGGCTCACCATCCTGGATGCCCGCCTGATCCCTATGACAAGCGGCTACCGCCTGGACACCTATGTGGTGCTGGAAGACAACCACGAGCCCATTGCCGAAGCCGAGCGTTTGGCAGAGATCGAGCAGGTGCTGCGGCGCGAGGTTGCCCGTCGCCACTCACCGCCCATTGCCGTCACCCGCCGCGCGCCCCGCCAAGTGCGCCTGTTTACCACTCCCACCGAAATGCAATTCACCGACGATCCAGTCAATCAGCGTACGGTGCTGGAAATCAGCGCCGGCGACCAGCCCGGCCTCTTGTCGCTCATCGGCCAGGTCCTGAGACAATGCGAAATACGCCTGCAAAATGCGAAAATAACCACAGTCGGCGAACGCGCCGAAGACGTGTTCTTCATCACCGATGCCCATGACCAGCCGCTCACTGACCCGGCGGCACGGGAAGGGCTGCGTACCGCACTGCTGGCGCATATCGGTGAAACCGCTTGAACACTCGACCAACACCGGAATTTAAATGAATCCTGACCTGAATAAACTATTCCCCTATCCTTTCGAACGCCTGGCGAAGCTCAAGGAAGGCATCACGCCCCCTGCACATTTGAAACACATCGCACTTTCCATCGGCGAGCCCAAACATGCACCGCCGAAATTTGTACTAAAGGCCCTGCGGCAAAGCCTGCAGGGTCTCGGCAGCTATCCGACTGCTAAAGGGCTACCGGAATTACGGGAATCTGCCGCCCACTGGCTGACCCGGCGTTTCCATTTGAAGGCGGGGCGCGTGGACCCGGAACGCCATGTGCTTCCCGTAAGCGGCACCCGCGAGGGCCTGTTCGCGTTCGCCCAAGCGGTGATTGACCGCAGCACGAAACCGCTGGTGTTGATGCCGAATCCGTTCTATCAGATCTATGAAGGTGCCGCGTTCCTCGCGGGTGCGGAACCCTGGTTCATGGATACCCTGGAAGAAAATGGCTTTCTGCCGGATCTGGATACCGTGCCGGAGGCCGTCTGGAAGCGCTGCCAACTCCTTTATATATGTACACCCGGCAACCCTACCGGTGCGGTAATGGATACCGCGTATCTCAAACGCGTTCTGGGACTGGCGGACCGGTACGATTTCATCGTAGCCTCGGATGAGTGTTACGCGGAAATCTACCTGAATGAAGCCCGACCACCAGCCGGCATGTTACAGGCCTGCGAGGAATCGGGTCGTCACGATTTCAAGCGCTGCGTGGTTTTTCACAGCCTGTCCAAACGTTCGAGTCTGCCCGGCCTGCGCTCCGGCTTCGTAGCTGGCGACGCGGACATCCTGGCGAAATTCCTGCTCTATCGCACCTACCACGGCTGTGCCGTGCCGGTGCCGGTACAGGTGGCAAGCGTGGTCGCTTGGGACGACGACAAGCATGTGGCTGAAAACCGTCGGCTATATCAGCAGAAATTCACCGCTGCCATGGAAATTCTGGGACCGGTCATGGATGTGCACTGCCCACCTGCAGCGTTTTATCTATGGCCGCGCACTCCGATTGATGACGAGCGCTTTGCGCAGGAGCTATTCGCGCGCCAGAATGTCACGGCGCTTCCCGGCAGTTACCTGTCGCGACTCAGCACGACCGGTGACCCCGGCAAGAACCGTCTGCGCATTTCATTAGTCGCGCCAGTCGCCGAGTGCGCTGAAGCCGCGCGCCGCATCCGCGCTTGCGTGGAGTCTTTGTGAACGCTATACAGCCAGTCATCGAAGCGGCCTTCGAGCAGCGCAGGAAACTCACTCCCACCAATGTCGCGCCCGACGTACGTCAAGCGGTGGAAGCTGCCATTGCATTGCTAGACCGGGGCGAGGTGCGCGTCGCAGAAAAACACGATGACCGTTGGCAAGTAAATGAGTGGTTAAAAAAAGCGGTGCTGTTGTATTTCCGTCTTCAGCCCAACCAGGTCATGCAGGGCGACGGCGCGCGCTATTTCGACAAGATTCCGCTCAAATATGCCGCACACACCCAGGCAGAATTTGTCCACGAGGGCGTGCGCATCGTGCCACCCGCCAGCGTGCGTTACGGCGCGTACCTCGCGCCGGACGTGGTGCTTATGCCGTCCTACGTGAACATCGGCGCGTATGTAGACGCTGGCAGCATGGTGGACACCTGGGCCACCATCGGTTCCTGCGCCCAGATCGGTAAAAACGTGCACATCTCCGGCGGCGTCGGCATCGGCGGCGTGCTGGAGCCGCTACAAGCCGCACCCACGATCATCGAGGATGACTGCTTCATCGGCGCGCGCTCGGAGATCGTCGAAGGTGTGATCGTGGAACAAGGCGCGGTTATTTCCATGGGCGTGTTCATCGGCCAAAGCACACGCATCTACGACCGCGAAAGTGATGAGATTACGTACGGCCGCGTCCCGGCCGGCGCTGTGATCGTGCCGGGCAGCCTGCCGTCTGCGGATGGCCGCTACAGCCTGCAATGTGCAGTAATTGTGAAGCGCGTGGATGCCAAGACCCGTAACAAGATCGGAATCAACGAATTGCTGCGTGGAATAAGCGCATGAGCGCTGTACTGGAACTGACCAAGGAACTCGTCGCCCGCCCTTCGCTCACACCCGATGACTCCGGTTGCCAGCAAATTCTTGCCGCACGACTCGCCAAACTCAGTTTCAAGATCGAACATCTGCGTTTCGGCCAAGTGGACAACCTCTGGGC
>JBOIBD010000072.1:0-11507 GCA_050739415.1 Gammaproteobacteria bacterium
TGCGCCAAGGTGGTCTTGCCTACGCCGGGAATGTCCTCGATGAGCAGGTGCCCACCGGTGATGAGACACACCAGGCTCAACCGGATCTGCGCTTCCTTGCCGAGAATGATGTGATTGGCTTCGGCAATTACCGTGCCGACCTTGTGTACCAGGCTGGGGATCGGCAGTTCGCGAATCGGGATGGGCTGGTCGTTCGGCATGAGGCTCCTCCTTGCGAATTACATTATGCTAAAAACCGGAACGCGTCCACAATAAATCAAACACTCAGGAGGTTATAGTGAGACTTATCTGTATTTATCCATGCATTCTCGGCGCGGCGATGATAGGCCTATTGGCCGGCTGCCAGGGCAACGACAATGCAGTTATTGCCGCCACCCAGTCGTTGACACGCACTGATAACACCTTTTCTGCGCTCTCCGTACAGCGGGGATTCGCGGCTGCATTCAGCCAATACGCACTGGATGATGCATTGCTGCTGCCGGAAAATCGTGCGGCGATTCAGAGCAAAAATGCAGTTGAACAGAGTCTGCAGAATATGCCCGCCGGCACCACTCTGAGTTGGAGCGTGCAAGGCGCCGACGCGTCCGGTGATCTTGGATACACTTGGGGCATTTACACGCTGACCGGCAGCAACGCCGCAGGTCAAGCTACAGCCGCGTACGGAAAGTATCTGTCTATCTGGAAAAAACGATCCGGCGATTGGAAGCTCAGCATGATGATGACCAATCAATCCCCCGGCCCGGCAGGTGGGTAAATAGAACCTATCTTGTGCATGGGACTATCAGCATCACATCATAAATAAATCAGACGTATTTCAGAAGATAAAAAGCATGTCGTTTCTGTGAGCCGTTATATTTGACCCAGCCTGTATGTGGCAGGTTTGCAGTAGCGAGGACTGAAATGAAAAGCATACGTCTTACTCCGCTGGCAGCTGTGCTGCTCGGCGGGTTTATCGCCAGCACCATTGATATCGGTGCCGCTTCCCTGATCAGTGGGTTTAGCCCGATTGTAATCTTGCATGCCATCGCCAGTGGCTTGCTCGGGAAAGCATCATTTCATGATGGTATATCCGCTGCGGTGCTGGGGCTCGTATCGCAGTGGGCTATGGGTATTTTAATCGCAGCAATCTACGTGCTCGGAACGCATAGATTCATCAGCTTGAGTCGACGCTGGGTTCCCATAGGTGTGGGTTACGGCGTAGTGGTTTTTATAGTCATGAACTACGTGGTCGTCCCCTTGTCCGCGGCGCCGTTTAAACCAAGTTCCGATATCCTGAAGATTGCCGAGAATCTGGTGGCGATGATTCTTTTCGGTCTGATCGTGGCTTTTTTTGCCGGGCGTACGGTTGCTACAACATCCATGTCCTCACCGTCTGAGGGGTCGGTATAGTGACCTAATCGTTCTCAAGCAATAAACCCCGGGTTGACAGAATGTCAGTCCGGGGCTCAATGCCAATCGGTCTTGTTGCTACAAACCTGAAGGCGGCGGCACCGGGTGATGGTTGGAATACGGTGTCCTTGCCAATGGGGGCTCAAACGCGCATCACAAAATCGGGTCGAATAGACGGGCCACGCCCATCAGCACCCGGTGCAGTATCGAGGCATCCGTGTATTCTTCTAGCTCGACGCGCCGCGACTGTGCGAAATCCGTCTTGAGCATGCTGGCTATCTGAGCGGCGAAACCCGTATCAACGGTCAAAACGATGAGCTCAAAGTTCAGCCGGAACGAGCGGTTGTCGAGGTTCGCACTGCCAACCGCAGCGGCATCATCGTCAATCAGTAAAACTTTCTCATGCAGAAAGCCGGACTGGTAACGGTACACCTTGATGCCGGCGCCTATCGCCTCGTGAGCATACAGGCTTGAAGCGTTGAATACGATGAAGTGGTCGGCACGGTTCGGGATCAGGATGCGCACATCTACGCCACGCAGCACCGCAAGTTTCAGCGCTGAAAATACCGCGTCATCGGGGATCAAGTAAGGTGTGGTGATCCACAGGCGCGCGCGCGCGGCGTTGATGGCCTGCACGAAAAACAGTGCGCAGGTCTCCAGCGTGTCGGCGGGCCCGCTGGGTATAACCTGACAATGCATATTGGCGGCATGTGACACTGGTTCCCAGCGCAGTGTCGGTACATGCCCGGTGGCCCAGTACCAATCCTCCACAAATGCCAGTTGGATACCGGCCACCGCGGGTCCGGCTATTTCGATGTGCGTGTCTCGCCAGGGGCTCAAAGGTGGCATGAGTCCCAGGTATTCATCACTCACGTTGTGGCCGCCCACGAATGCCCGTTCGCCATCCACTACCACGATCTTGCGGTGGTTGCGGAAATTAAACTGGTAGCGATTGATGAAACTGCGCCGCCGTATCAGAAACTCCTGTACCTGCACGCCGGAATCGCGCAATTTTGCAACATAACTTTCTGGAAGAGCATGGCTGCCGATGCCGTCGTAGAGAAAATACACCGGCACGCCTTCGGTGGCCTTGGCAATCAGTGCTGATTGCAAACGGCGGCCGAGCCCATCGTCCGCCACCACAAAAAATTGTACGATTACGTATTGTTTGGCAGCCGCGATGGCGACGAGGATGGCATCGAATGTCGGCCCGCCGTTGATCAGCAGACGTACATCATTACCACGCGAGAACGGCAGGCCGGTAAGTGTTGCCAGCGTCCGGATTCCCGCGAGCCGGTGCCCTAGTTGTGCTTCGGTCTCGGCACGCGCCCTCTCGGTCTGGCGGAACGCACTGGCATGCTCGTGAAGCTGACGGTTGCGCGCGCGGCGGGTTTCCACATAGCCGGTAAACTTGCTGCGTCCGAAAATCAGATAGGGAACTAGTGCCAGATACGGCATGAATACCAGCGAGAGCGCCCAGGCAATGGCGCCCTGGGAGGTGCGCGCCGTGAGCGCGGCATGCGCCGCTGCGATCAGGCCTAGTAGGTGAATTGCTGCAATGACAAGTCCGATCCAGATATGCCAGAGCGCGGTATCCATACGATCGTTATCCAGTAATAGCTATGAACCGGGTCGGGCTATTTTAATGTATGCAGACGATCCAGTTGAATTTGCAATCTGTCCAAAGTATCACCGAGTTCTTTGACTCGGTCCCGGGCAGCGGTCACCACTTCCGTGGGCGCGCCGTTCACGAAAGCAGTGTTAGTGAGTTTCGCCTGCGCGCGCGCCTGTTCCTGGTGCATTTTTACAAGCTGGTTCTCCAGGCGTGCAATTTCAGTAGGTACATCAATCAGGCCTTTTAGCGGAATCATCAACGTCGCCTGATCCAGCACTGCAACAGCTGCAGGCGGTGCCTGTTCGCCATGATCCAGTACCCGTAGCAAATTTAACCTGGCCAGGAATTTCAGAGGAGCTTCCAAGCGCTGCCAGCGTTTTGGGTCGGTGCCCTTGTCTTCAATGAGCAGGGGTAAATTCAGGGAAGGCGACAGGTTCATCTCGCTGCGAATGCTGCGGATCTGAATCACGGCGGCGATCAAGTACTCGATGTCTGTCGTCGCAGTGGAATCGGACCGCGGGGCTGATTCCGGATAATCTTCAAGCGATATGGTTTTGCCCTGTTTGCCTAGTTTTGGTGCCACCTGCTGCCAGAGTTCCTCGGTGATGAAAGGTGTAATTGGGTGCAGTGCGCGCAGCAAGGTCTCGAGAACATACAGCAGCGTGTGACGTGTGGAATCGGCGGCTGACTTATCTGTACCATTCAATGCTGGCTTGGAAAGTTCCAGGAACCAATCACATAAATTATTCCAGGTGAACTCATAAAGGTCTTGAGCCAGAAGGTCAAAGCGGTATGTCCGATAGTGCCCTTCAATATCTATCAGCAGGTTATCGAGTTTGTTGACGATCCATTTTTCAGCAGAAGTTATCAACGGCGGGGCGCCAGTCGCGCTGAAATTCTCACAATTCATCAACACAAAACGTGTGGCATTCCAGAGCTTGGTGCAAAAGTTGCGGTAGCCTTCACAGCGCTTGAGGTCAAAATTGATGGTGCGGCTGTAACCAGCCAAAGCCACGAAGGTGAAGCGCAATGCGTCGGCACCCACCGCAGGAATACCCTGGGGGTAATCCTTGCGGATGCGCTTGGCGACTTTCTCGCGCACCTGCGGGATCAGCAGCGAGGCGGTGGATTTTTTTATCAGCGCATCCAGGTCAATGCCGTCAATCAAGTCCAGCGGGTCAATGGTGTTGCCTTTGGACTTGGACATTTTCTGGCCTTCGGCATCGCGCACGATGGCGTTGATGTAGACCTCGTGAAATGGCAAGCGCTGGGTGAAATACCGGGTGGTCATGACCATGCGAGCCACCCAGAAGAATATGATGTCGAAGCCTGTGACCAGCACCGAGGAGGGCAGAAAGATCTGATCCTGTTTCCAGTTTGCGACAATTTTCCCACTCTCATTTTTTACGGGGCCATCGGATGGCCAGCCGAGTGTGGAGAACGGCCATAGGGCTGAGCTAAACCAAGTATCCAGCACATCTTCGTCTTGCTTCAAATTTCCAGCAGGTTTTTTATCGCTATGCTTCAGTGCGTCGGCATCGTCTTCGCCCACGAATATATTTCCGGCCTCGTCGTACCAGGCCGGGATCTGGTGGCCCCACCACAGCTGGCGGCTCACACACCAATCCTGGATATTCTCCAGCCATTGGATATAGGTCGTGCTCCAATTCTCCGGCACGAATTTGATGTCACCGGAGCGCACCGCGTCCAGCGCTGGTTCCGTGATAGCTTTCCTGCCACCCGCACGGCCATCCGGCAGGGTGTCACGGGTCAGGTCCAGGAACCATTGATCGGTCAGCATCGGCTCGATGACGGCATCGGAACGCTGACTGATGGGCACCGTGAGCTTGTGTTTCCTGGTCTCGATCAGCAAACCCTGTGCTTCGAGATCGGCCAGTATCTGTTTGCGCGCCGCGAAACGGTCGAGCCCCTGATATGCTTTATTTAACGTGAGAGGTTCTACGACTGGCTTGGTGTAACCAGAATGGATTGAAATGCCGCTACCGACATTTCTAGAATCTCTTTTTTCTTTCCATGTGTGACATTCAGCAGTGTCACGGATCTTTGCATCGAGCGTTAGGATGTTGATCCGATCCAGACCGTGGCGTTCACCAATTTTGTAATCATTAAAATCATGCGCCGGCGTGATTTTCACCGCACCCGTGCCGAATTCCTTGTCCACGTATTCGTCGGCGACGACGGGGATCTCGCGGTCAGTCAACGGCAGCTTGAGTGTCTTGCCAATGAATTTCTTGTAGCGTTCATCATCGGGATGCACGGCCACGGCCACATCACCCAGCATGGTTTCCGGACGTGTAGTGGCGACCACAAGGCCTTCGCCACCATCACTCGCTGGATACCGGATAAACCACAGATGGCCGTCGCGTTCCTCGTTGTTAACTTCGAGATCGGACACGGCGGTTTGCAGCACCGGATCCCAGTGCACCAGGCGTTTGCCGCGGTACAACAGGCCGGCACGGTACCAGTCAATGAACACCTTGCGCACCGCAGCCGACAATCCCGCATCCATGGTGAAGCGTTCCCGCGACCAGTCAATGGATGCTCCCAGGCGGCGCATCTGGCGGCTGATGCTCGAGCCGGATTCCTGTTTCCAGTCCCACACGCGCTCGATGAACTGTTCCCGGCCGAGATCCTGCCGGGTTTTGTTTTCAGCGGCCAACTGGTTCTCGACGATTTTCTGCGTGGCGATGCCGGCGTGATCGGTGCCGCCTTGCCATAGCACGCGCTCGCCACGCATACGGTGATAGCGGATGAGCGCGTCCATAAGTGTCTGCTGAAAGGCATGGCCCATGTGCAAGGTGCCGGTGACGTTGGGCGGCGGCAGCAGGATGCAATAGGGTGTGCCATCGCCTTGCGGTGCAAAGCTGCCATTTTTTTCCCAATGCTCGTTCCAGCGGCGTTCGATGGCCTTGGGATCGTAGGTTTTATCCAAAGGGCACCTCTAAAAATTGATCTTTTGCTTTCCGGCGGTGTTAAAAATGACCTCAAAATCCTCATGTATTGGCATATACACTCCGGTTTCTCGGTCATTTTTGCCTAACCGGAAACCAAAATCTCTAATTTTATAGGTGCCCTTGATCTGTTATGTGCAAAATAACATGAGCCTCGCGGCCGAGGTGCGGAGGATTATAGCAGCGGGTTTAAGGCAGGCCGGGCGTCAAACGCCGTGGCCGTTTTCCTTGAGTGCGGCGGCGACGATCGCGGGGATTTCCTGGCGCAGTTTTTCCCATATCTTGTCCATGAGCAAATCCTGGATATCCGCGGAAGCTTCCCGCAATAACCGGTCGGTGAGGGCGGCGAGGCGTTCCGTGAGCATGTCATTCAGTATCTCCGGACGGATTGCGGGCGCAGCGGGAGTCTGCGCAACCGGCGCGGTTGCCCGGGGTTTGGGCGGCACGGGGTTGCCGTTTCCGGGCGCGATGACGTCGTCCAGTACCGGGATGTCCGGCACCGGCGGGGTATCGAAAGGGTGGATGGGCGGCATGGCAGTGCTCAGAGTTTGTGGGTTTCCAGAGGATAGCCCCGATCCTTGTAGTAGCGAAAGCGCTCCCGGCCCAGATCGCGTATCTGGGCGTCCGCGTCCAGCACTTCCGCGACCCGTTCGAAGCGGCTGAAGAAGCGTGGCACCTCGGAGGACAAGTTGATGAGCAGATGAAAATCCTTCGCCGGTTCCTGGCCAAAGCCCAGGCATATCGGCGCCGGCGTTTCCTGGCCCGCAAGGCAATGCGGCAGGAAGCTGCGGTCACGGAAGGTCCACATCAGATCATCCAGTTCCCGGGCTTCGATTTCGGACGCCAGATGCACGAAGCTGCGATGCCCCAGCCCGAAGGCTTTCTCGGCCAACTTGCAGGTAAACAGCGTACGGCCGCGGGGCGTGGTGTCGGGAAGGATGTAGTAATCAATTTGCGTCATTTGTTCATCTTACCGCATTGCACGGGATGACTAATGATCGCGAATCCGTGACAGACGCAAACGTCTGAAAATTACGGATACCTTGTTCTGGTCGAGAATGCAATTTGTGTACAGCGTTGAGGAAGTCAATACCCGTCATTTTGACACGCTTTCTGGAAGCGGCGGCTAGAGCGAAGCGCTGAGGATTAACGATCCTGGCCAGGTCGTATGCATGCCATACCCTTCCGGTTATGGCTTCATCCGGCAAAACGGCGTCATGGCAAATCCTGATGCACCGGGATAGCTAATCGGCCCCCAACACTTCCTCGATGATCATCAGTGCACAGGACATTAACAATAGCGGCGTGATTACGGGGCAGGCTCTCAATCCCAGTACCGACGTACTTTCGGTCTTGCAGATCCCAGCGTCATCATAGGTGGTCAGCGTGGCGAACTGTCCACTCAAGTCGGATAGAAAAAATTATGCCGTAACGAAGATAGGGAACAGTCTGATGCCTTCGTGTGCAGCGCGAATCAGCGAAATTTCAGAAATGTTTCATATTGGGCCATATAAAGTCGACTATAAATTATGGGTTCCCTGACTTCACCTGCTTTTGACACACAAGAGGAGAGAAGCGAATGAAAGACTTGGCACAGTTTGGCCGTATTCTTTTCATCTTCGCCATCGGTGCGCTAGGCATTCAGGCCTTTATCTGTTCCGCATTTATCTTTGAACTCGAGCCCATGCCTTCCTGGATTCATGCGCAGGTCGTTTTGGCCAATCTGACGGGGTTCTTTCTCGTGGCTGTAAGCATTGGGCTGGCTATCAACAAACTGGCTCGCGTGGCGGCTTTATCGCTTGGCATGATGTTGCTGCTTTGGGTTTTATTCTTTCACCTGCGTTTGTTAGTACCTCATCCGGCCTCGGACTTGTCGTTTGCATTTGAGACACTGGCTTTGTCCGGCGTGGCTTGGACTCTGGTGACTCCCGTATTACCTGATACGCATGTAATGACGCGTTGGACTACTGTGATCCAGCGTGCATCCAAGCTTGGCTGGTACGCGTTTGGGATTTCGCTGCTCACATTTTGCATTGTAAATTTTATCTATCACAATTTAATCGCTGGCATGATTCCGGACTGGATTCCCGCACACCAGTTTTGGGCATACTTCACAGGTATCGCGTCGCTTGCCGCCGGCATAAGTATCCTCACCGGGATACAGGCTCGACTGGCCCTCACCTTGCTCGGCATCATGTATGGCTCCTGGGTTCTAGTAATCCATATCCCCTACCTCGCTGTGCACTCAAATGATCGCGGGATGTGGACCGATATGTTCATCACGCTGGCCCTCTCCGGCGGCGCGTGGCTCCTTATTGACAGTGTGCCCGTTAACCAGCCGGGCTCCCGGCTTTTGCGAAGCTTGTTGGCAAGGATCAACGTAATGCCGCATAGGAAGTAAGCATGTATAAATACATATTAGTAGTTGTGCTATTGGCTTCCTGCTTGCCTGCATTCGCGGCTCCATCGCCCGCCTGCACCGCGCCCGAATATCACCGGCTGAATTTTTGGCTGGGAGACTGGGATACCTACGAGATGAACGGCAAGGGTCCGTCCGAGGCACGCAATCGCGTCACGTCCATTCTGGGCGGTTGTGTGATCCTGGAACATTACGAAGGCACGGGTGGTGTTATCGGAGAGAGCTTCACGATCTATGACGCCTCACGCAAAGTCTGGCACCAAACCTGGGTGACGAACCGCGGTCATCTCTTGGTGCTGGAAGGTCAATTCAAGGGTTACTCGCTCATATTGCAAGGCTCCGACCTAAGCGCTGACGGCAAGCCGGAGCTGATTCGTGGCGTGTGGATGCCGCAACTGGACGGTGTGCGCGAGACGGCCTATATCTCGAAGGACAATGGTAAAACCTGGACGGTGGATTTCGATATTCTGTTCAAGCCGCATCGTGGAAAATAAAACGCGGCCGATTTTACCCTAATACGCAGCTCTCGCACTGCGCTTTCCTGATGCGCGTTAAAGCTTAGGGTAACCCGCACTGGACACGGGCTCAGCGGACCATTTCTTGCTTTAGCTGTTCCGTATCACCGTGCAAGGAGAGAAGCTACAAAGTGTAGGTACAAAAGCTACGCACAATCCAACAAGTACTGAACCAGCAACGGCACCGGCCGGCCGGTGGCGCCTTTGTCTTTGCCGCTTTTCCAGGCAGTGCCGGCAATGTCCAGATGCGCCCAGCGCATGTCCTTGGTGAAACGCGAGAGATAACACGCGGCGGTGATGGCGCCGCCTTCGCGTCCCGCCACGTTGGCGAAATCCGCGAAGTTGCTTTTCAATCCATCTTGATAATCTTCATACAAGGGCAATTGCCAGGCACGGTCGTGAGATTTTTCGCCGGCCTTCCAAAGTTCTTTCACCAGAGTCTCATCGTTGCCAAATAAACCGGATACGACGTTGCCCAGCGCGATCACGCAGGCGCCCGTGAGCGTTGCCATGTCCACGATGGCGGCCGGTTTGAAACGCTGCGCATAGGTGAGTGCATCGCACAGAATCAAGCGGCCTTCGGCGTCGGTGTTGAGGATTTCCACGGTCTGGCCCGACATGGTTTTGACAATGTCAGCGGGTTTCACGGCATTGCCGTCCGGCAGGTTCTCGGAACTGGGCACCACACCAATCACGTTGATCTTGAGCCCCATCTGCATTACGGCCTTGATGGTGCCGAACACACTGGCGGCGCCACACATGTCGAATTTCATTTCATCCATGGCGGAAGATGGTTTGATGGAGATGCCGCCGGAGTCGAATGTGACGCCCTTGCCCACCAACACCTGCGGTTTCGCATCCTTGGCGCCGCCGCGGTATTCCATGATGATGAGTTTTGCGGGCTGACGACTGCCTTGTGACACAGCCAACAGCGCACCCATTCCGAGTTTCTTCATCTGGGCTTCTTCCAGCACCGTGACTTTCAGTTTGCCGCCTTTGCCCAGCTTGCGCGCTTCGTTGGCGAGATGCGCCGGCGTACAGATGTTTGGCGGTAGATTGCCGAGATCTTTCGCGAATGCCACACCGGCGGCGATGGCTTGGCCGTCTCGGATGCCGCGTTCGGCTGCGAGCAGGTCTTCGCGGTCGACTACCAGCAAGATGAGTTTTTGCAACGTGGGTTTGTGTTTTTCGGGTTTGCCCTTGCACTGATCGAATCGGTACGCAGCGTCTCCGACGCATTCGACCGCGTGACGCGCGCGCTGATAGGCATCGGTGTCGCGTACCGCCAGGGCGGGCAGGGTGCTGGCAGCGTCCTTGACGCCGCTGTCGTTGAGTGCACGCACGGATTTATATACCGCCCTGCGGTAGGCGCGCAGCCTGAATTCTTTTTCAGGGCCGAGTCCCACCAGCAGCACACGCTCAGCCGCGATGCCCGACACATTGAACAGCATGAGCGTCTGGCCGCTGCGGCCTTCCAGCGCGCCACCCTTGATGATTTTTCCGAGGTAGCCGTGACAGGCTTTGTCGAGTATCTGGGCAGGTGGCGTAAGTTTGCCACCTTCGAATACACCCAAGACCACACAGGTGGATTTAATTTGGCCGAGGTCGAGTGTTTTTATCAAAAATTGCATGCGGTTCTCCACCTTGTTTTAGCAGGGTTGTGGGCTGTCCGGCGTATGATTAACATCGCTGCAGATTCCCGGCCGCGGGGCCGGAAAAAGCGGTCGCCAGTGTAACGCATCAGGCCTGGCGCCGAAATCACCGGGAGCGAAATTGGCACGCATTGTTAACCGCTATCTAGCCCGCGAAACCGCGCTCACTTGGGTCGCCGTGACGGCCATCCTCATGTTGATCCTGCTGAGCAATCGTTTTGCATTGCTGCTGGGCGACGCGGCCGTCGGCAAGCTGCCGCGCGACATGGTGTTCGAACTGCTGGGTCTGGCGTCCGTCAGCTATTTCATCGTGGTGATTCCAGTGGCACTGTTTCTGGCGGTGATGCTGGCGTTGGGGCGTTTGTACCGTGACAGTGAGATGACCACGCTCATGGCATGCGGCGTGAGCCCGGGGCAGATCTATCGACCGCTCATGGCCATTGCGCTGATCCTCGCCATCATTCTCGCCGGCCTGACGTTGGAAGTGGCGCCCTGGGCAGTGCGGCTCACCACCATCATCACGAGTTACGGTGAGCACAACGCCCAGGTAGGCAGCTTCGAGTCGGGGCGCTTCAAGATTGACCAGAACGGCCGCGGCGTACTGTATGCGGCTGGCGTCAGCCGCGACGGGCGTGAGCTGCAGAACGTATTCATGCAAGGGCCGAACAAAGATCGCCTGGACGTCGTTTCCGCCGTGAGCGGTACGCGTCAGACCAATGGTGATGAGGGCGCCGGCACCCTGGTATTGCATGATGGCTATCGTTACGACGGCATACCGGGTCAGGCGGATTTTCGCATCGTGCGATTTGCCGAGAATGGCATTCAAATCTCACCATCGGCACCGGAATTGGGTTTGGAAAGTTATGCTGCCATGCCCACGCGTGAGTTGTTGAAGCAGGCGAATACAGCTACAGCTTCAGAATTTCAATGGCGATTGTCGGTACC
>JBOIBD010000073.1:0-11359 GCA_050739415.1 Gammaproteobacteria bacterium
ATTAGATACAATCACAACCTGACTACTGAAATCCTCTGCTTGAAACCTGGCGGAGATGATACGGGTGCATATCAATGTTGGTGTTGACCGTCCTGCCCTTAAAAATACTCAATTGATCAGAGTATCCGTAATTCGAAATCTCCATGGATGCGTATGCGATATATGACCTGCATCGTAAAAGTTGAACAATGGATTGTATGTCTGCGAGAAACCCTGCACTCACAAAAATGGATCGCGTCATTGCATGCCTGTTAGCGCTGACATTTTTAGCCGCTGGTATATTTGGCGTTGTGGCCGGGCGATGAAACATCAATGGATGCTGATGCTGGTAGGACTGGCGTCAATTTGGTGGAGTAGTGTGTGGATGCGGGCCTCTTATAAAGGCTGTCGCCTTGATTCCAGTGAGCTTCTGTGGCCCTTTCGGCGATCATAAATCGACTGTAATGGGATACCGCAGTCAATGAATAGGACAGAACGATATGACTTATGAACTTTATTACTGGCCGGGTATCCCGGGGCGTGGTGAATTCATCCGCCTGGCTTTGGAAGAGAGTGGTGTGCCCTACGTGGATGTGGCGATGAGCAAAGGTGGAGAAGACGCCGCGATCCGAAAACTTCAGCGTGTGATCAACGCTACAAACACACCGCATCCGCCGTTCGCGGCACCGGTGCTGAAGGCCGGCGCCCTGCTGATTTCTCAGACTGCCAACATCCTCATGTATCTCGGAGCGCGGCACGGACTGGCGCCGGCAAGCGAGGTCGGCCGTCGGTGGACGCACCAGTTGCAGCTCACCATTGCCGACTGGGTCGTGGAGATCCACGACACCCATCATCCGCTGGGCGCGACGGAGTATTACGAAGACCAGAAGACAGAAGCCCACAAGCGGACCAAGTTATTTCTGAAGCACCGCCTGCCAAAATACCTGGGGTATTTCGAAAAAGTGCTGAAGCAGAATCCATCCGGCAACCGGTTCTTGGTGGGCTCTAAACTGACCTACGCAGATTTATCGTTGTTTCAGATCATCGAGGGGCTGCGTTACGCGTTCCCACGCGCCATGGGCAAGATTGAGACAGACTATCCGGCCGTCGTGTCGCTGCACGAGCGCGTATCAAAGCGGCCACGTATCGCTGCCTATCTTGCCTCGGAACAGCGTATTCCCTTCAACGAAGATGGTCTGTTCCGCCACTATCCGGAGCTGGATCACTGAGGGTAGGCGTAGCGGGTTAGTCGATTTCTAAGTTCTTGTAGGTTGGGGTGAGTGCAACGAACCCCAACAAATATTTCTGTCAGGCTTCACCGCGTTCAGCCCAACTTACACTGACTGATGGATAGGCGCCGGGTAGACAATCCTTTCCGCCCGGCGCGCTTTGGCTGAATTACATCCCTTTACCGGCGTGTGGCGCCATGATCTTGGCGAGCATATCGGGTGTGCCCGGGATGCGAACCAGCTGCGGATAGCGTGGACCGTCGTGAT
The DNA here is from genome assembly GCA_050739415.1 of Gammaproteobacteria bacterium. Classification (GTDB taxonomy): domain Bacteria; phylum Pseudomonadota; class Gammaproteobacteria; order Natronospirales; family REEB76; genus REEB76. Next base: position 1,476 of record JBOIBD010000073.1, read on the forward strand.
AGCTCACATCATAAGTGTGGTACCAGCCGTCCTGCCTAACTAAAAATACCGTCGGCGCAGTGGAGTGTTGCGCCTGCTGCATGGCCCAGTCCAGGACCTTGTCCGAGTAGGCCTGGTTGTCCACAGCCTCAAGCTTCATGCCTGGTGCCAAGCCAGCGTTCCATGCCGGTGACCCTTCCCGAACATTCGTGATGACATTATCTTTATCAATTTCGATTCCATAGCTGAACCATTGGTCGCCAAAGTTGAACCATCCCTCGCTCGCTTGGGTCACCTTGTCGTTCGCCTCGAAGAAAATGTTTGGCATGCTCGTGTACACCAGCTTCCAGCCAGCGCGCGCCAGCTCGGCAGTCGGTGGAAGGTCTGCTATGTCATATACATGTTTCTGAAAAAAGCCATGCCAGTCGTAGGGCACAACTTCGTTTAGCAGCTTTTCGATGTCGGTCCGGGTATAGGTCTTGGTGATGGGGTCGGTGTCGGGCGGACCGGCGTAAAGATGCAGGAATGTATCCAGTGATTTCATACCGCGGGTTTTCTCGCGGATGATGGTATCCACATCGAGCCACAGCAGCTCGCCTTCCGTGTAGAAATCCCCAGCCGTGCGGCGAATCGCCGGATAGGATCCGCTCGCTTCGTAGAGATAAGACGCCGCCGTCGTTGTATCAATCAGCGGTTCGGTGCCGCGTCCGGGTTCGGTCGCCATCTCGCTGTAGAGCATCGCCAGATACTCTGGATATTGATCCGGTTTGCGAATTCCCATACGGAAAGACAACAGATCGCCGAGATACTGGTTCATACCCTCATAGACCCACAGCAGTTCAGTATGCTCGGGCATCTGGAAATTTGGTTGCCACAAGTCAAACGGGCGGCGGTATTTTCCGTTCCAGGAATGGGATAACTCGTGGGTGAGCAGGTCACCATTCGCGAGTTGCTGATTGGGTTCGGTCATGAAATTGTCTGCTGCGCGATTGTCACTGGATTCGTGGTGCTCAATGCCCTGGAACGGGATTGTATCGGAGAGCACCAGCAGCGAGTGATACGCGTTAAAGTGATGCGCGCCATAGAGCGCAAGCGCTTCGGGCATCATGTGCTTGTATGTCGCGATGAGCAATTCCGGGATGGCCAGGTCTTGGGGTTTGTCGGCGAAGATGTCCAGCATCTGATAGGCATTACCGCTGTGCCACAACTCGGTGTGTTTGTAGTAAATGCCGGCATCGAGAGGGGAATCCACCAGCGTGTTCAGTGGTACCTCGCCAAAATCCACGCGGTCGCCGGTTTGGTGCGGATCGGGGAGCGCAGTGCCATAGCTCCAGGCTTTGGGCAGGATGATGCTCGGCTTGAAATACACTTGGGAGGAATTGGTGTCATTTTGATAGAACAACACGCGGTTCCAGTTGACGATGGCGAGGTTGGGGGTTGCCATCACGTCACCTGGCGCGTTCATCAGCACTGTGAACTGTACGTCGAGCTGTGACACACCGGCTGGCACATCCACGTGAAACGCATACATGTCTATCTGGTCGCGGCGCCAAGTGAGCGCATGACCATTGGACGAAACCTTGAGCTCGGAGATATTGGCGAGCGGCCCGGTGGGGCCGTGTTCGCCTGGAACCCATTTGGGATATACGAAGGTGAAAGGTCCCGGCTTCACCGGGATGGTCATGCGCGCCGTCATCAGGCCGCGGCCTGCATTGCGTGCATCCAGCACCAGGGTTTCAGGATTGTCCTGTGTGGCATAGGAAACGGCGTTGGCATTAGGTTCAGCCGCTTGTGCCGGCAGCAGCCCGGACGTTAATAAAGTGGCGATGCCGAAGCCAAATAGAGACCAGGATGAGAGCTTCATGCGATGCCCTTTATTGTGAGGTGGATATGGAAAACTGGGCGGACGAAACAACACACGGATTCGAACGCATAAACGCGAGTTTAGTTCAAAGATTCGGCCGTGTCTTAGCTTGTGACCGGGGCTGAGAGCAGGGTTTGCACGCTTTCAGCCACCTTCTTGAGCCGCGCCGGCGGTGTCACGGCGATGAACACGGTATCGTCACCCGCAAGCGTACCCACCACACCTTCTATTTTTTGTTGGTCCAGTTTTACCGCCAGCGGCTGTGCAAAACCCGGACGCGTGCGGATCACCAGTAGATTTGGCGGCACTTGCGTGAGCGCAAAGGATGGCAGTTCCGTCGGTGGCTGTTCCACCCGCTGGTAACGTCCGGCCACTTTCTGGATGCCGAGCTTGTTGAGGTGCCGTGACAGGGTAGGCTGGGTTACTGAAAGACCGGCGTGCGTTAGCAGATCGAGGAGCACCGACTGGTCGGTGATCTCCCGTCCTTCAACCAGCTTCAAGATGGTTTCATCAAGCGTCATGGGCAGAATCCTGCAGCACAAAAATACCGCATAGATATTGCATTATTCCGAATTAGATTGTATATAATCGCATTATATACACCTTTACTGCATATTATTCACTCCAGCCATGCATAATTTCAAAGAAGGTCCGGGGGAGGCCGCAATCAAGGCATTGCTACCCACCTACCGGCCCTACCCATTTGCGTTCGTGTCGGGGAATGGCGAGCAGGTGTTTGACGAACAGGGCAATGCCTACCTGGATTTCTATGGTGGTCACTGCGTAGCCGGCACTGGTCATTGCCATCCGGCAGTAGCGGCGGCCATCGCCGAGCAAGCCCACAAGCTGATTTTTTATTCGGCAGCGGCGCAGCTGCCGGTACGCGACGTTGCTGCGCAGACGCTGGTGGACTTTGCTGGCGCGGACATGGCTTCGGTGTTCTTTTGCAATTCGGGCGCGGAAGCCAACGAGAGTGCGCTCAAGATCGCGCTCAAACTCACTGGCCGGAAAAAGTTCGTGGCGTTTCAGGGGGCATTCCACGGCCGTACGCTGTTGGCGTTATCAGTGACCGATTCGCCGTCGCTGCGCAAGGATTATGAATCGCTACTGGTCCCCACTGCATTTCTGCAATTCGGTAATGTGGAGGCTCTTGCATCAGCGGATTTGTCCGACGTGGCGGCGGTAATCGTGGAACCGATTCAGTCCATGGCGGGCGTGAAGACTGCGAACGCTGAATGGTTTGCTGCGTTACGCAAGAAGTGTTCTGCTACGGGTACATTGCTGATCTTTGACGAAGTGCAAACTGGCATTGGCCGCCTCGGTACACCATTCGCAGCGGATTTCTATGGCATCGCACCCGACATCATCACCTGCGCCAAGGGCATGGCCTCGGGTGTGCCCATGGGTGGCGTGATCATGAACGAGGCGATTGCTTCACAGCTCCAGCTGGGTGACCTCGGCAGCACCTTTGGCGGCGGACCTTTGGCTTGCGCTGCATTGATCGCGACTCTCAGGGTAATCCACGATGAACGTTTGATGGAGCGAGCTGTCGCGCTGGCCAAACGGATACGCGCTTCAATAAACCATCATGTAGTCAACAAAGTGCATGGTGAAGGCTTGTTGTTGGGATTAAACGCAGGTGTGCAGGCGAAAGCACTGAAAGCGTATTTGCTCAATCAACGCATTCTCGTGGGCGGATCCGATGATCCCGGCGTGCTGAGGCTCATGCCGCCGCTCAGCGTCAGTGACCAGGCTGTGGCGAAATTGCTGGATGCCATCGATGCCTTTCATACCGAAGTCGCTGCAGCATGAAGCATTTCACGCATATCGCGGACCTGGGTGTAGCCGGTGTCAGATCGGTTTTGGCTGAAGCAGGTACCTGGAAGAAACGCGCGCCGGGCGCACACCTTACGGGAAAGCTGTTGGGCATGGTGTTCTTCAACCCATCACTACGCACGCGCGCTTCATTCGAGGCTGCCATGTTGCGAAGCAGCGGCAACGCCATCGTGCTGGACGTGGGCAGTAGCATTTGGAAGCTGGAGGATCGCACCGGTGCGGTGATGGACGGCGACAAACCCGAACATATCCGGGAAGCGATTCCCGTGCTGGGCCGTTATGTGGATGCACTGGCGGTGCGTACTTTCGGCGCACTGCAGGACGATGATGCGGATCTGGCCGATCCGGTGATGAATGCTTTCCGTGAATTGGCAGGCGTGCCGGTCATCAGCATGGAATCAGCACGTGAACATCCCTGTCAGGGATTGGCGGACATGTTGACGGTGCAGGAAAACTTCAACACGACGGAAAAGTTGCCAGTGACACTGACTTGGGCGCCGCATATCAAACCCTTACCTAAAGCTGTACCGAATTCGTTTCTGCTGACGGCGGCAGCGGCTGGCTGTGAAGTGCGCGTCGTGCATCCGCCTGGATTTGAATTGCATCCCGATGTACTGGCGGAAGCAAAAAAATATGCCAAAGAAAGTGGCGGTTCCGTCACGGTATTACATGATCAGCGCACAGCCTTGAAAGGTAGCCGCGTGGTGTACGCGAAAGCCTGGGGACCTTCTACAAGAGTGGTGCCCCCGAGCGAAGCTGCGGCACGCATCTCGGCTCACAAGGACTGGCTAATCACCAGCAAAACACTATCCGCTGCGGCCCAGGATGCGATCTTCCTTCACTGTTTGCCGGTACGCCGCAACGTGGAGGTGGCCGATGATGTGCTGGATGGCGTTCATAGCCGTGTCATTGACGAAGCTGAGAATCGTTTCCATGTGCAGCGGGTGCTGCTCGACAGGTTGTTGAACAAAGCTGAGTAAGAAGCGAAGAAATTCAGGTTGGGGTAAGGAGTTCCGAACCCCAACATTTCAAATCAGTTGGGGTTTGCTGCGTCCGTCCTGAGCGCAGACGAAGGGCTCACCCCAACCTACATATGAGGGCTAGCGCAATGTCCGTATCACCTGATAGTTACGCATCGTTACGTTCCGCCGCGCAGTACGTACGTGCCTTCCGTGGCAAGACCTTCGTATTCAAGATTGGCGGCGAAGTGCTGGAAAATGCCGCTGTACGGCGTGCGGTCTGTGATGAACTGAATGTGCTGTGGAGTTTTTCAATCAAGCTCGTCATCGTGCACGGCGGTGGCAGCGGCCTGGATGCTCTCTGTGAATCACTTGACCTGCCGGTGGAGAAGGTGGCGGGCCGGCGCGTGACCACAAAAAAGGTTCTGGATGCCGCCAAGATGGTGCTGGCAGGCTCCATGCACACTGATCTGTTGGCGGATCTGCGCGCTGCCGGTTTGCCGGTGAGTGGCGTCAGCGGTGTGGATGGTGGAATACTTTCTGCGCACAAACGCCAGCCAGTACAGATGAAAAACGATGCAGGTGAGACCGAGTTCGTGGATTTTGGTCTGGTGGGCGACATTGACCGTGTGAATCCGGCGTTGCTGTTGCATCTCCTGGATGGCGGTTATGTGCCAGTGATCACGCCGTTGTCCGCCAACGACAAGGGTGAAGTGTTCAACACCAATGCCGACACCGTGGCTGCGGAAATCGCCGTGGCGCTCAAGGCCGAGAAGCTGTTTTTTCTGCTGAAGGTGCCAGGATTGCTCGAAGATCTGGTGCGGCCGTCGAGTTTGGTGCCCTACACGACACTGGCTGGTGCAGAACTGCTGGAGAAAAGTGGCAAGATCAGCGGCGGCATGCGTCCCAAACTTTCTGCAGTGAAACGCGCGCTCAGCGGTGGTGTGCAGAGTGCTCATCTGGTGAGCGGCATTCTGCCGGACGCGGTGCTCACGGAGGTGTTCACTAACCAGGGTAGTGGCACCATGATCGTGGCGCGGGATACCCACGCAAAAGAGCAAGCTGCATGAACGACAGCAAAAGTGCTGCGCAGCTTTGGAGTAAAGGGCTCCCGCTGGATGAAGCGGTCCATCGCTTCACGGTCGGCGATGATCCCGAACTGGATATTCGGCTATTGCCATTTGATGCTCTGGGCAGTGCTGCCCATGCGCGCATGCTCGCGCACGTGGGGCTGTTACCTGCAAAAGATGCACAGGCGCTTGTGGAACAGCTTGCTGTCATCGCAACACGCAGTCGGCATGGTGAAATTCGTATCACAGCAGAGCAGGAAGATTGCCACACCGCTATCGAGATGTGGCTCACGCAGCAGCTGGGTGATGCGGGCAAACGCATCCATCTAGGTCGCTCACGCAACGACCAGGTGATCCTGGCGATGCGCCTATACATGCGCGGAGCTTTGCTGGATATCACGGCACAAACCGCGCAACTGGCAAACGCATTCATAAAATTCGCCAAAGATCACGAGGATTCTGCACTGCCGGGTTACACCCATCTGCGCCGCGCTATGCCATCCAGTTTCGGACTCTGGGCCGGGGGATTCGCGGCAGGTCTCGCTGAGGAGCTGCAGGCGATGCAATCGGTATATGCACGTTTGGACCGCTGTCCCTTGGGAGCCGCCGCCGGATTCGGCGTGCCCTTGCCGTTGGATCGGGGATACACCGCAAAGTTGCTGGGATTTTCCGGGGTGCAGATCAGCCCGGCCGATGTAATGAATTCCCGTGGCCGTCACGAGTTGGCGCTGGTGAACGGTTTGGCATCAATCGGACTGGTGCTAGAAAAATTTCTTTGGGATGTGGCTTTGTATTCCATGCCGGAATTTGGGTTCTTGAACTTGCCGGATGCATTCACCACTGGTTCTTCCATCATGCCCCAGAAGCGCAATCCGGATGTAGTGGAATTGGCGCGCGGCCGCTGCCGGGAGTTGCGCGGCCATGCTTCCATGCTGCAGGAACTGGCCGGCGGCTTGCCATCCAGTTACCACCGCGATTTCCAATTATTGAAGAAACCGCTGTTTGCAGCGGTGGATACGACTCAAAGTTTGCTGGGCGCGCTCATACGCCTGATTCCGGGGTTGCAGATTAACGCCGCGCGCGCGCGCGAAGCGTGTACTGACGAGCTGTATGCCGCCCATGAAGCCAGCCGGCTTGCGCAGCCGGGCTTGCCGTTCCGCGATGCTTACAAACAAGTGGCGAAGCAATTACAGGACGGCACCTTCAAACCGGATCATAAGGTTCTTACTGCCTCTCATCTCGGCGCGACAGGCAATCTCGGTTTGGATTCGATTCAGGCGGACGTAGAGAAATCGGGGTGGTGGATAGCTGAAACCCACAAGCATATTCAACAGTGCGAAGAAAATATCTGGCACATAAAGGTCAGTGGATAATAAAATGAAAAAACATGTTGTCTTGGCTTTCTCCGGCGGATTGGATACCTCTTTTTGCGTCATTTATTTACGGGAGCAAAGGTTCGAAGTCACCACCGTCACGGTGAACACCGGTGGTTTCAACGCGGAAGAATTGCAGCGCATTGAAGGCATGTCGCCGAAGTTGGGCGCCAAGGCGCACCATACTGTAGATGCTCGTGCCGAATTATTCGACCGCTATTTGCGCTATCTGATTTACGGCAATGTGCTGCGCGGCAACCTGTATCCGCTGAGCGTATCTGCGGAGCGCGTGGCGCAGGCAGCCAAAGTGGTGGCGGTGGCAAAGCAGGTAGGAGCTACGGCTTTGGCACATGGCTCCACTGGCGCCGGCAATGACCAGGTGCGTTTCGACGTCGCGTTCCGTGCTTTGGCGCCGGAACTGGAACTCATCACACCGATTCGTGCACTGGCATTGAGCCGTACCCAGGAAATGCAGTTCCTCAAGGAACACGGTTTCGAGTTTCCTGCGAAAACTCAGCATTACTCGGTGAACGAAGGCATGTGGGGCACCTCGGTGGGCGGCCGCGAAACGCTGGATTCCTGGAGCACGCTGCCGCAGGTGGCATTTCCCGGCGGCGAGATTGATGCCGAGAAGCTTCAGCCTAAGGCGCTCACCCTGAGTTTCAAACAAGGCGTACCAGCCATGATCGATGGCAAGAACTTGGATCCGGTAGCACTCATCGCGGAGTTGAATGCCATTGGCCGCAAATACGGCATCGGCCGCGGCGTGCATCTGGGAGATACCATCCTCGGCATCAAGGGTCGCGTCGGTTTCGAGGCGCCGGCGGCGCATCTGCTCATCGGCGCGCACCGTGAGCTGGAGAAGCTCACGCTCACCGGCAAACAGCTTTTCTGGAAAGATACGCTCGGCAATCTCTACGGTCAGTTATTGCACGAGGGCCATTTCTTCGATCCACTGGCGCGCAATTTGGAAGCGTTTCTTGAATCGAGCCAGGAGCGCGTTACCGGCGAAGTGAAGCTCACAATCCATCCACGCAGCTTTTATGTGGAAGGCGTGCGCTCACCGCATTCGCTCATGGATGCCAAGGTCGCAAGCTACGGAGAAGCCAATAAGTTGTGGAGTGGTGCGGAAGCTGCCGGCTTTGCCAAGCTCTATGGCGTGCAACAGATACTCGCATTACAGGCGGGGGAATCCAAATGAGGATTAATGCGGACAAGATTGCCAGCGTAACGCGTAATCTAAAACTGGATCGCAGCCTTACGCTTTCATCAGATATTCGCGCAGAACACGGCGCGGTGCTGGCGGGCCGTATCCTCGGCGACAAGACCTCGTATAACCAACTTGAGGATGTTTATGGGCGCATGAACGTGCTGCACGGTGACGACATCGTCGTGGGTGCTCTCGGCCATCGCAACGCGCTGCATGGCTATGAGGGTGTGTTGCCAAGCAAGGTCGAGGCGGGCCAGAAACTGCATATGCTCAATATTGGAGGTGTCATCGGCGAGTGCGTATCCCACAATCCGGATGTGGGTCCGCCGTTTGAGTTCGAGGTGCTGGGCCAGGTATTGGTATATCCAGAATTCCAATCGCGCCAGGGTGAACCCGCGAATATCCGCATGGGCGCGCTCAAATCCAACGGCCACGCTCCTGATTGCAAAGTGATCTATGTGGCAGGCACCTGCATGAACGCCGGCAAGACCGCCGCTGCCTGCGCCATCGTACGGCGGCTGGTGCAAGCGGGCTACCGGGTGGGTGGCGCCAAACTCACCGGCGTTTCGTTGATGCGCGATACCCTGAGCATGCGCGACTACGGCGCGGAAGTGACGCTGGATTTCACCGATGCCGGCATCGTCTGCACCGGGCCGGATACCGCAGCACAAGTGGCCAAGACGATTTTCGCGGAACTGTCCACGCGCCGCTTCGATATCATCGTTGCGGAAACCGGCGATGGCATCATGGGCGACTACGGCGTGCAAGCGATCCTCGCCGATGCGGAGTTGCGCGCGCTCACTGCCGCGTTCGTGTTCTGTGCCAATGATCCAGTCGGCGTGGCTGGCGGAATTCAGCACTTGCAAGACGATTACGGTATTAGCGCGGACGTGGTAACCGGCCCTGCCACGGACAACCATGTTGGTGTGCGCTTCGTTGAAAAGCAGGTAGGTTTAACCGCCATCAATGCGCGTACCCATGCGAAAGCCCTGGGCGATCATCTACTCAAGCTGCTGGAGCAGCGTGGCGTCCGGCATCCGTGAAGAAGATTCATGTTTACATCCTCGGCGGTTCCGGATACGGCGGAGGCGAACTGTTGCGCCTGTTGTCGCAGCATCCGCATGTGGACAGTATCCGTGCCGTGTCGCGCAAGCATGCGGGCGAGCCCTTCTGGAAAGTGCATCCCAACCTGCGCGGCGTGGTGGACGGCACATTCGAAGCAGAACCTGACTGGGCCACATTCGCCAAAGCGGAAACTCCGGTGTTGTTTTCCGCGATGCCGCATTTCGAGCTGGCGCAGCAATTGTCAACGCTGGAAAAAGTCTGGGCAAAACACAGTCTCACGGAGCGGCTCACGCTCATTGATCTATCCGGCGATTTTCGCCTTGACGATGCCGCAGAGTTTGAACGCGCCTATGGCAAACCACATCCTTTTCCGCAGGCCCTCGGTACATTCGTGTATGGTCTGCCGGAATGGCAGAAAGAGAAAATCGTTGGCGCGAAGCGCATCGCCAGTCCTGGTTGCTTCGCCACTACCATCCAGTTGGCGCTGTTGCCGCTGGTAGGGATGAAAGACCTGGGATTCATCGCCGT
>JBOIBD010000074.1:0-11339 GCA_050739415.1 Gammaproteobacteria bacterium
GCTGCGCATGGCCGAGATATCCTCCTCGCCTGCATATTCAAGATGATCGCAAGATAACGCGCCATGAGCTGCGGCCGCCTCGGTGGCGCCAATGTTGGACAGCTGATCGCTGTGGACACGGGTTTTAAGTCCGGCTTTTGCGGACTGCATGAACAGCTCACGCAGGTCCTGCACACTAAAAGCGATGTTCTCCACAAAAATATCCACGCTCTCGGCCAGCCTCTCGCTCACCACGGCCGGTAGCATATTTCCAATCACTTCAGCGAGATAGTCCTCGCGTGTACGACCTTGGGGTATTGTATGGGCACCCAGGAACGTGGGCACGATATCCATGTCTATATGCTGGCGAAGTTTGCGGATAGCGCGCAGCATCTTGATTTCGTTGGCCAGGTCGAGACCGTAACCGCTCTTGATCTCGATTGTGGTGACGCCTTCGTCGCGCAGTGCTCTGAGGCGCGGCAGGGTTTCTTCCACCAGCTGCTGTTCACTGGCGGCTCGCACCGCCTGCACCGTGGCTTGTATCCCGCCACCGGCGCGGGCGATTTCCTCATAGCTCGCGCCCGCGAGCTTGCGGTTGTGTTCCGCCAAACGATTACCAGCATAGAGTGCGTGGGTGTGGCAATCCACGAAACCCGGCAGCACCACCCGGTTTGCGGCGTCAAAGACCTCCCGCGCGGGTGCCTGATCGGGCACACCCAAAGCCGCAATCCGGCCGTTGGTTACCGCCAGGGTGCGCGCATGCACCCTAGCGGCATCCAGGTGCATGGGGTACAAGCGGGCGTTTTTGACCAGCAAATCGTACATGGGTCGTCCCTATGCGCTGAGGCGTGAATTTGAGAGCATACCGGTATGCAGACGCGGATTACATTCAAATATGTACTCACATCGGGTGGCCTGCGCCGCGATCAAACGCTGGTGATTGGCGCCGCCGGGCAGATCGAAGCTTTTGAGCCGGCGCGCGGTACAAGCGATGGGTTCCTGGCGCTGCCCGGCATGCCCAACGCCCACAGCCATGCGTTCCAGCGTGCCTTGTCCGGTTTCGGAGAACAGGCACACGGTGGTGATTCCTTCTGGAGCTGGCGCGAGGCCATGTACCGGCTTGCCAATCGGGTGACACCAGAAGACATGTTCGTGATCGCCCGCGAAGCGTTTCTCGGCATGTTGCGTGGCGGATTTACCAGCGTCGCGGAATTTCATTATGTGCATCATATGCCCGACGGCCGTCCCGGACCGGAAATGGCGCGTGCAGTCATTGAAGCGGCGCGCGCGACGGGCATCCATTTGGTGTTGCTGCCAGTGTTTTACCAGGCCGGTGGATTCAATACGCCGACATCGGATTTCCAGCGACGTTTTGTGCATGCCAGTATAGAAGATTATTGCCAGCTATTGCAGGAACTGCCTGGTGTGAAACTCGGTATCGCACCCCATTCCCTGCGTGCCGTACCACCGGATGTGTTGCCGAAGTTACTAAAAAGTGTGGGCAAGCTTTCCGGCGGAGTTTGGCCCATCCATATCCATATCAGCGAGCAGCAGCGCGAAGTGGAGGAGTGTCAGACGGTATATGGCCTCACACCCATCGCGCTACTGGCGCGCACAGTAGAACTAAACCAGCGCTGGAACTTGGTGCATGCGACTCATTCCACCGAGTTGGAGCGCAGCCTGATTCTGAATCACGATGCGACAGTGGTGTTATGTCCCGTCACCGAAGCCTATCTAGGCGATGGCTTGTTCGCTGCGGAGGAATTTACCCACGCGGGCGGTCGTTACGCGATTGGCTCCGACAGCAACTGTCGGATCGATGCAGTCGAAGAATTACGCTGGCTGGAATATGGCCAGCGTCTGCGTCAGCTGCAGCGGGCGCGCCTGGCGACCAACGCGGGTCTCGGCGCTGCACTTTGGCAGCGTGCCTGCACTGGCGGTGCGGTCGCGTTAGCTGAGCCGGTAGGCGAGATCGCGGTGGGCAAGCGTGCCGACCTGGTGGTACTGGACGAACAGGCCTCGCCCTGGCTGGGGCATGATTTGGATACGCTTCTGGATGCATTCATCATCGGTGGCAGCCGCCACGACGTCGCACAGGTGTATGTGGGTGGCAAGCGCGTCGTGGATCACGGCAATGTAAAAGATGCCGAAACCAGCGCACGAGATTTTGCAAATGTGGTATCGCGACTAAATAGGTAAAAATGGAACCGAAACCCTACGAAATCCGTGAACCATCGACGTCTGAATTGCCGCTGCTGGTGAGTATTCCGCATACGGGTACCTATGTACCGGAAGCCATTGCCGCGGAGTTCGCAACCGATTACATCCGCAGTCTGCCCATGACCGACTGGCACCTGCATCATTTGTATGATTTTCTGCCGGCGCTGGGGGCCACCACAATTTATGCGGCCTATAGCCGCTTCGTGGCAGATCTCAACCGCGCTCCCGACAACGCACCCCTGTATCCAGGCCGTTTCGAGACTGGGTTCGTCGCGCTCAAGACATTCTGGGGCGAGGAGATTTACCGTACGCCACCCTCACCGCAAGAGAGTATCCGGCGCCGTGAAATGGTGCATGAACCTTATCATGCCAATTTACTGGAGCTCATCCACGCCAAACTCAAGAAATTTGGCCGTGTGGTGTTGATCGATGCTCACAGCGTCGCTTCCCGTGCCAGCCTGCTGTATGGCGAGCTCAAGGGCCATATTTATCTGGGTGACCGGGATGGCCGCACTTGCGCACCCTGGCTGGTGGATACTGTCGAGCGCGGTTTTATGGACTGTAACTACACGGTGATTCGCAATAACCCCTACAAGGGCGGCTACATCACCGATCATTACGGAAAAATGGAGAAAGTGGACGCTCTGCAGATCGAGATGTGCGAGCGGGTCTATATGGATGAAAATGATCCGGTAGGGGCCTTACACCATCCGAACTTCAATCTGGCCAAAGCCCGCATCCGAAACGTGCTGGAATCGGTATGCCGCGAGATCCCCGACTCCGTATAAATTACCAGCAGTAACTCAAAAAAAGACGGACGCTGTTTTGCATACACACGCCCGTCATTTTGAATGCGAGATTTATTTTATGGTTTCAAGTCATTCCAATTCACGGCTTTAGATGGCTTCATGAATTTTAGGGTCATGCGGTCGCTCTCGCCGATTTTTTGGTATTCCTTTTTCTGTGCCGCAGTATCGCCCATACCGAAATCAGGCGGCAGGTGGTGCACATTGATATCTTCCGGATCCTTGGGATTCGCGTTGATTTCGGAGACACCCGCCAGCAGAAAACCGGCCTTGAGTGCCGTTTCAATCATGTAATCCTCCGGTATGCGGTGCAGCGCTTTGGAACTCTCCACAGCATCGGAGAAGGGCTTGGCGCGGTGTTCAACAATTCCGAACACGCCACCGGGTTTGAGCACGCTGTAGGCCGCTTTGAACACGGCATCGAGCGTCTGCGGGCTATTGTTTAGCCAGTCATGCGTATTACGGAAGGTCAGCACCATGTCAGCGGAATTATCTGGGCCCAGGTTGACCTGTTCCGGCGGCGCAAACGGGATGACTTTCTCGATGTGTCCGTACACTTCAGGATCGGCCTTGAGTTTTGCATCGAAGGCTCTAGCCATACGCTGCATGAACTTGCTGTGGCTATCCATAGGCGCCGAGGCCTCGATGAGATGGCCGTGCTCATACAGGAACGGCGCAAGGATTTCCGTATACCAGCCGCCGCCCGGCGATAGTTCAATGACGGTCATATCCGGCCGGATGCCGAAGAACTCAAGGGTCTGGATGGGATGGCGGTATTGATCGCGCGCTTTATTTGCCACGGAGCGCCAACTTCCGTTTACCGCTTCCTGGAGCAGTGTCGAAGTATCATTGGAAGGCGCGATGGGGCCGGCGCTGGCGCTGTTTGCGATCAGCAGTGCGCCGGCAAATAATGAAAAAAAGACACAGGTCCGGTGAAACATGACTCGATCCTCCTGAGTGGTGATGGTTACTATAACTCCAGGACTCGGTTTATGGGGCGGGATGTGGTAAAAAGTGCGCACTTTCTGCGCATCGTTGTACCCCAATATCTTCAGCTATCCGGTTAGAGCGCATGAGCCACGACAGGTTCACCTTTATTTTGCAATCGAGCCAAATGGTCACGCCGCGCGTGCGTCAGCTGAATTTTGCCCGTGAGGACGGTCAACCGCTCAGTTACATACCCGGCCAATTCATCACCTTGCACATGCCGTGGCAGGATATGGAGCTGCGTCGTAGCTATAGTGTGGCTACCATTCCCGGAAGTGCCGACGAAGTTCAGATCGCTGTTACCAATGTGGAAGACGGTCGCGCGACCGGACTGTTATTCGGCATGAAACCCGGCGCACGAATCGAGGCTACCGGCCCGTTCGGGCGCTTTGTATTGCGCGATGATCCACCAGGACGTTATTTGTTGGTGGCAACCGGTACTGGTATTTCACCCTTCCGCGCTATGCTGCCGCAGTTGCGTCAGCGCCTTGATGGCGCACACCACAGAGCAGTATTGCTGCTGGGGGTGCGCGGGCCGGATGAGCTGCTATTTGGCGAGGACCTGCTGCAATTCGCGCGCGATAATCCGGATTTCCAGTTCATCGCCAGCTACAGTCGCCGGCTGTCAGAACCGCCCTCGGCCCATGAACGCAGGGGTTATGTGCAGGAACACCTGATGGAACTCAAACCGGATCCGAAACGGGATATCGTTTACCTGTGTGGCAATCCCGACATGATTGACGCCGCTGTGGAACGTCTCAAGGCGTTGGGCTTTGATAACCATAATCTTCGTCGGGAGAAATATGTTTCTTCCAACTGATTGCCGGGTCCGGGTGTAGAATTCCTCGATGGGCATAGTCAGCTAGGTGAGTGGCTGTAATGAGCGAGGAAAGCGATTCCAAACAGATTGTGCTTCTACAATTTTTGGTCGAGCAATCTTATCTGCGCTCTGAGTGGTCCGCCGCGCGCTCCTACATGAATGCCGAGCGTAACTTGTTGATACTCGTAAACGTTGCCTTGACGTGTATGGTTTTGGGTATCTCCGTTGACCGCTTTGGCTTGCTTCTGCACCGTCAGCCGTGGCCGGCGATCCACAGTGTGTTGAATGCGCCAGCATGGGAGAGCGTGGTACTGATTGCTCTCGGGGCGTTGATGATGCTGCTCGCTGGCGTGCGCTATCTGCCTTTTATCTTTGCTTATCGCCGTAACCGTCACATGCCATTGCGTTTTGGAGCGATTCTCCCCCCCATGTTTACATTCCTATTTGCAATATATGGCATTGCTATGCTCGTTATTTTCTTGATCCGTTGAAAACATCTGGATAGCCGCTCATACAGGAGATTTGCATTGTCTGAGCAAGAAACCTATGAGCAGATCAAATCGTTGCAGCAGACGCTGATCCAGCTGTCAGCGGAACGGACCTACATGAATACAGAGCGGACCTTGTCGGTCTGGATTCGTACTGCCTTGGGTCTGATGATTTTCGGTATCGCAATTGATCGCTTTGGGTTACTCCTGCACGGACTTCCATGGCTGCCACACGCGCATCTCCATCGTCTCACTGTGTCCACTTGGGGTGGTGCGGTTTTGGTTGCCCTTGGTGTTTTGATGGCATTGGCGATGGATGTTCGCTTCCTCGCCTATTCTGCTATCTATCGCCGTAGTTACGAATGGCCTGTAAAACACGGTCCGTATCTGGCGGCTACATTTGCATCACTGGTTGCAGTCTTCGGCATTATTTTGCTCATCGTCATGCTGGTTTTCACCGAATGAGTGCATCGAGATACTGAATTAATGCTGAATGCTGACTGAATTTAGAATCGTGTCGGGGTGCGCAGGGCCTGATTGCTTTTGTAACAATTCCAGCGCCCGGCCCAGCACCGGGTCTTGGCCGCGCCTGAAATCCGCAGGCGTAGTGGTAACCGTGATTTTCGGTTGAATTCCATTCCATTCGATTACCTTGTGGTCGGAGGTCATGTCGTAACACACAGGTACGCTGTACTGCCAACCCTTGGCAAGCTTATAAGTCTCAGGACAACCGGATGCACCACCGGTGGTCTCGCCAATGGTAGTTACGTTTGGCAGTGTCTGCATGGCGGCGATGAAATTTTCGGTGCTGCTGAAACTGTCGGAGCCAATCAGCAGCATCACCGGCCCGGTGTAATGAAATCCCAGCGACGGATTCAGATATTTTGGGCGCGGGCTGCCGAGATCGTCAGGCAACGGTCCATTGCGATAGCGGTAATACTCGGTTAATTTCGGTGTATCGGTAAAATGCGCCGCGAGCTTGTAAGCCATGGCTTCATCGCCGCCTTCATTCATGCGCACATCCAGAATCAGGCCGCGACTTGAAGTAAAGCGTGTGAGTACTGTGTCGAATTCATTTAGTGACAGGGCATGCTTGTTCCAGTCAGCGATGAAAATATACGCATAGCCCTTGATGTGGCCAAAGCCCCAGTCGGCACCGCCGTAATATGACAGATCTGGCACGTACTTGTCGATGACCGTGGGGTCCCAGTTGGGGTCGCTGGCGCGCGCCGGATTGTAGGTAGTGAGATATTTACCATCGGGTGACTTGAACCATACGTGAACATCTCTGAGTGGTTTTGTCATCCTTATCAGCAATGCCACCAGTTGGGCTTCATTCGTGACTTTGTCAGCCTGTAGCCTATATTGATCATAAGCCGCCTGCCAGTCCACGTGCTTATAATCGAAATAGGGATACAGACGATCAAATTTGTACCAGTATTCCTCGAACTGATAGGCATAAGGGTTTTTGGGTACGGCATGTCCTGGTGCGATGATTGAGGCACAGCCGGATAACACCGTTATCAGGTAGCAGAGTGCACCAACCAGCATGGCATGAACATGACCTGATACTGGATGCGATAAGGCGCTCATGCAGGCGGCACGGACTTTTGGATGGGGTGCGTACGGCGGTAATAACTTGACCAGGGGGTCATCCCTTCAGACGCCGATATTTGATGCGGTGCGGCTGATCGGCATCGGCGCCGAGGCGACGTTTGCGATCGGCTTCATAGTCGGCATAATTACCCTCAAACCAGACCACCTTTGAATCGCCCTCGAAAGCCAGGATGTGTGTGGCGATGCGGTCCAAAAGCCAGCGGTCGTGAGAGCTCACTACCACGCACCCGGGGAAAGCGAGTAGCGCTTCTTCCAAGGCACGCAGGGTTTCCACGTCTAGGTCGTTGGTGGGTTCATCCAGCAACAATACGTTGCCGCCATCCCTGAGTACTTTTGCAAGGTGCACGCGATTGCGTTCGCCGCCAGCTAGTTGGCCCACGAGTTTTTGTTGATCAGGCCCCTTGAAGTTGAAACGTCCGACGTAAGCGCGCGAGGGTGTCTGGTAGCTGCCCACTGTGATCAGGTCCTGCCCATTGGAAATTTCTTCCCACACGGTTTTCTTGTCGTCGAGAGCATCGCGGGATTGATCCACATAAGCGAGTTTTACGGACGGACCGATGCGCAATTCTCCTGCGTCAGGCATTTCCTGCCCCACGATGATCCGGAATAGTGTGGTTTTGCCCGCGCCGTTCGGTCCGATGACACCGACGATGCCGCCGGGTGGCAGGCTGAATGACAAGTCGTCGTACAGCAGCGTATCGCCAAAACTCTTGCGCAATCCTTCTGCTTCCACCACCACATCACCAAGTCGAGGGCCTGGCGGGATATATAGTTCCTGGGTCTCATTGCGTTTCTGGAATTCAGTTGAAGACAATTCCTCAAATCGCTGCAAGCGTGCCTTACTCTTGGTGTGCCGCCCCTTGGGATTGGTGCGTACCCACTCCAATTCCTGTTTCATGGCCTTGATGTGGGCGGTTTCCTGTTTTTCTTCCATCTCCAGGCGTTTTTCCTTTTGCTCCAACCACGAGGAGTAATTTCCCTGCCAAGGAATACCGTGGCCTCGATCCAGCTCCAGGATCCAGCCGGCTACGTTGTCGAGGAAATAGCGATCGTGGGTGACGGCCACCACAGTGCCGGAATATTCCCGCAGATAACGCTCCAGCCAAGCAACCGATTCCGCATCCAGATGATTGGTGGGTTCGTCCAGCAGAAGCATATCGGGTTTGGAAAGCAGCAAGCGGCATAAAGCCACACGGCGGCGTTCTCCGCCCGAAAGTTTGGCGACATCGGCTTCCCATGGCGGCAAGCGCAGCGCTTCCGCGGCCATATCGAGCACATGATCCATATTGGTGGCACCGGCCGCTTGCAGGATGTTTTCCAGGCGTGCCTGTTCGGCGGCGAGTTTGTCGAAGTCCGCATCGGGTTCGGCATACGCGGCGTACACCGCATCCAACTGCGACTTCGCGTCTTTGATCTCGCCCAGGCCGTCTTCGACGTTGGCACGGACGTCCTTTTTCGGATCCAGTTGCGGCTCCTGCGGCAGGAATCCGATCTTGGTGCCGGCGAGCGGCTGCGCCTCGCCGTGGATTTCGGTGTCCACGCCGGCCATGATGCGCAGCAGCGTGGATTTGCCGGAACCGTTCAGGCCCAGCACACCGATCTTGGCGCCGGGGAAGAATGACAGCGAGATGTCGCGCAGAATCTCGCGCTTGGGAGGCACGACCTTGCCCACCCGGTTCATGGTGTAAATGTATTGCGCCATAATTTTCGAGGAACTGATGAAGCGTTGAGATAAGGGTGGCAGGATTATCCGCGAAAGTGAACCATGCCGCCAGTTGTGGACATCAGCCAGAACCTTTTGTTTTCGTGTATCCCATGCCGGCATGCCGCTGTATGAAGGTTATGATTCCACCGGCGATGTCTTTTTTGGTAGCGGCTTCGATGCCTTCGAGACCCGGCGAGGAATTCACTTCCAGCACCAGCGAGCCCTTGTTGGCGCGGATGATGTCCACGCCGGCCACATTCAATCCCATGATCTTCGCGGCTTTCACCGCCATGTCACGTTCGGTGGGAGTAATACGCACCGCTTCGGCGCTGCCGCCGCGGTGCAGGTTGGCGCGGAACTCGCCTTTGCGGGCCAGGCGTTTCATGGACGCCACGACTTTCCCGCCAATGACGAAACAGCGGATATCGGTGCCGCGGGATTCGCGGATGAACTGTTGCACCAGAAAGTGCGCGTCCAGACCACGGAAGGCGTCAATGACGCTCTCAGCAGCATCGCGAGTTTCGGCTAGCACTACACCTTGGCCTTGGGCGCCTTCCGTGAGCTTGATGATGAGTGGAACATTGCCGACGATGGCCAGCAAATCGTCGGTATCGTCTGGCGAATGCGCGAAACCCGTGATCGGCATGCCAATGCCCTTGCGCGCCAGCAGTTGCAGCGAGTGTAGTTTGTCTCGGGCACGGCTTATGGCCACCGATTCGTTGAGGGAATACACGCCGAGCATCTCGAACTGGCGCAGCACCGCGGTTGCATAGAAGGTCACCGACTGACCGATGCGCGGAATCACAGCATCGAAGTTCTCGAGCTTGCGTCCCTTGTAATGGATTTCCGGATTGTGGGCTGAGATGTTCATGTAGCAGCGCAGTGGGTCGATGACATACATGTCATGGCCGTGCTTGAGTCCCGCCTCAATCAGACGCTTGGTGGAATATAGCCGCGTGTTGCGCGAGAGCACGGCGATCTTAAGGTGTTGCTTTGTCATGGATTCATGTCAGCCCAGGTTTTATCGTTCTTGTGTTCGCCATAGTGATTGGACGCCGGCGTCCGGTGACATACGAGGCATCCGGGTCAATCAGCAGTCTGTCCGTCATGGCGCTGCGGCCGATGAGCAGGCGGAAGCGCATGGTATCCCGGCTCGTCAGCGTCAACTCAACAGGCCATGTCATGGTCCCAATAACGACCGGCGTGATGATTACCACACGCAGTTCACGATGGCCACCGGAATCCGTCACCCAGCGTTCGTCTGCCACTTGCGCTTCACAAAATATTTCCGGATGCGATCTGCGTTGTATGGGGTGCACGCCAAAGCGCACCTGGTTTTTGCCATTCTGGCTGAAGGGTTCCAGTGCAAATGCATGCAAGGCAGAGGTACGCGCGCCGGTGTCTATCTTGGCCTTGATGTGGGCAATGCCAAGCTCAGGTAGCGACGCCCATTCGCGCCAGCCGACCGGGATTCGTGTTGTCGCCACACTGTCTTTCATGTTGGGCCTTTTGGCAGGCGCGCTGGCATAATATCATTATCGTATCTCACACAGACAGACAAGGCTTGAATCATGACCGGCCCCACAAAAATCGCGGTGTGCCTGGATCGCGCACAAGCCGAGTACGGATTCGGCGACGGCCATCCTTTCGGTCATGATCGCTACGATGCTTTCCACACCGAGTTCAACGCACGCGGTCTCGAACCGCGCATCGGCGTATTGCCGGCGCGTGTGGCCGACCGGCAGGAACTCGAATTGTTTCATACAGACAAGTATCTGCGTTTTGTGGAGCAAGCGAGCGCACGCGGGAATGGGTATCTTGACGATGGCGATACACCGGCAGTGCCGGGAATCTACGCCGCTGCGCGCGCAGTGGTGGGGGCGACGCTCAACGTCGTAGACAGTGTTATGCGCGGTGAATTCCGGCGCGCGTTCGTGCCCATTGCAGGCCTGCATCACGCGGGCCGCGATTACGCTGCGGGATTTTGCGTGTTCAACGACATTGGCGTGGCCATCGAACACCTGAGCCGTGTTTATGGGCTGAAACGCATCGCATATGTGGACATTGATGCTCATCATGGCGACGGTGTGTTTTACGCTTTCGAAACTGATTCCGATTTGCTCTTCGCCGATCTGCACGAGGACGGTCGTTTCCTGTATCCCGGCACCGGTCGCGCCGACGAGACTGGCACAAAAACCGCGGTTGGCACCAAACTCAATATCCCCATGCCACCAGGCGCGAAAGATGCGGAGTTCCATGTTGCTTGGGAACGCGTGGAACAGTATCTGCGCGAAGGTAAACCGGAATTCATCCTGTTCCAGTGCGGCGCCGACAGTATCGCCGGCGACCCCATCGCCCATTTGAAGTACACGCCCGCAGCCCACCGCCGTGCAGCGGCACGCCTGTGTGTGATTGCCGACGAGTATTGTGATGGTCGGCTGGTGGCTTTGGGAGGCGGTGGCTACAATCGCCGCAATCTCGCGCTGGCTTGGAACAATGTGGTTGAAGCGCTACTGGATGCCTGAGTACCTCAGGATGTTCTGTTTTGTGTCAGTTGCTGGCAGTAAAGTATCCGTGATTGTCATAAGAGATCGTTGAACAATGGCAAAAAAGAAAACTGCCAGAGCAGACTTTGCCTATCACCCGCGAGAATTGCTGGTTTCCTGCATTGCACTGTTTGTAGGTGTACTCGGCTCGCTGGTGGCATGGGTATTGTT
>JBOIBD010000075.1:0-11210 GCA_050739415.1 Gammaproteobacteria bacterium
GTCTGACCGGTCTGAATGGCGGAATACATCTGCGCAATCTTGTTCTCGCGGATCAGGTTGCGGATAGCTGGCGTGCCGATCATGATCTCGTGCACCGCCATGCGGCCGCCGCCGATCTTTTTGCACAATGATTGTGCGATCACAGCGCGCAATGACTCAGAGAGCATGGCGCGCACCATGTCCTTCTCCGCGGCCGGGAACACGTCCACCACGCGGTCAATGGTCTTGGCCGCGGAACTGGTGTGTAGAGTGCCGAATACCAAATGGCCGGTTTCCGCACCGGTGAGTGCCAGACGAATCGTCTCCAGATCGCGCATCTCACCCACCAGGATGGTGTCCGGGTCCTCGCGCAGGGCCGAGCGCAGGGCTTCATTGAACCCCAAGGTATCCTTGTGCACTTCGCGCTGATTGACCAGGCACTTCTTGCTTTCATGCACGAATTCGATCGGATCCTCGATGGTGAGGATGTGGCCAAATTCGTTTTCGTTGATGTGATTGATGATCGCGGCCAAAGTGGTGGATTTACCTGAGCCCGTCGGTCCCGTCACCAGCACCAAACCACGCGGTGTATTGGCGATGTCAATGAATATCTTGGGTGCGTTCAGGTCATCAAGCGTCAATATTTTTGACGGGATGGTACGGAACACCGCGCCCGCTCCGCGATTCTGGTTGAAGGCATTGACGCGGAAGCGCGCCAGAGTCGGTATCTCGAACGAGAAATCGCACTCCAGGAACTCTTCATAATCCTTGCGTTGCTTGTCGTTCATGATGTCGTAGATCATGCCGTACACGTCCTTGTGCTCCATGGCCGGCATGTTGATGCGCCGCATGTCGCCATCCACACGGATCATGGGAGGCACACCGGCCGATACGTGCAGGTCGGACGCCTTGTTCTTGACGCTGAAGGCCAGCAGCCGGGAAATATCAAAAGCCATAGCACTCCCCTGAGTGTGTGAACGATCGTCTACCCCCGCGGGTGGCGCAGGGCGGCTGTACCGGCCTAGGCGCGCCAAAGTAGTATAACGAAAGCCCGACCGGGCTAATTCTTGTATACCCGCCTGTCGTCCACGATACCCATACCAGCATCACCGGCGCAACCTATAGTCCGCCGCCCGAGACCTCAAAACCATGCCGGCTGGCCGCGACCCCGCCACCATCCGGTTATTGTCGGTGGACAAGACTTGGCCACCCGCTGCCATCGAGACGGGCTGCGGAGCAGGTCACACGGAGTATATATGGGGGAAATTATCTTCAGGAGGCCCTGCTTAAGCCGAAAGCTTCTGAATATCAGTGCTAACTATTGTGGCATTACATCAGCGGCTAGCGGGCCAACAAGGCCTGGCTGGTGGCCAAACGTGTAGCCTGGGTGCGCACGGTGGATCGGCAACGGATTGCGCAACGGCTCGCAGCGCAATCGCCCATGACGTTGCCGCCTGAAGACCCTACCATGCAACGCATCGCCTCAGTCCGGCTGCGGGAGCGGTTCGATATTCTTAATAATCTGCTTGGCTATGACCTCGATATCTTGTATAGAGGCAGTTCGGTGATTTTGAGGCGGTCATACTGGAAGGCGTCACTCTGGTACAGATAGGCACGGCGACTTTCGGTGTGCGCGCATAAAACATTCCTGAAATCCTTTGCAGCCGGTATGCTAGCCACAAATCTGGAGGTTGCTTTGATCATAGACGGACGAATCGCATTCACCCGCGGCAGCAATATGGCGCGTCATCTGAGCAGCGGCGTGCTGCAAAAAGTCGTTGCCGCACCGCTTGTCCGCGGCACCAACCCCATACCTGCGGGAGCTGAATACCTGCTTGGAGAATTCGGCGAGGACGAGTCATGAGCGGCAACAGTCTGAGTGCGCTGGTTTTCCTCATCAATATACTGCTCGGCTTGTACACCGCGGCGGTGATGCTGCGCTTCCTGCTGCAATGGGTGCGGGCGGATTTCTACAACCCTGTCTGTCAGGCCATCGTGAAGCTCACCAATCCACTGCTGCTGCCAATACGGCGCATCATCCCTGGCTGGCGCGGCCTGGATTTCGCCGCGGTGGTGCTGGTGATCATCATCCAAGTCATCAACGTGGCGCTAATACTGGTCATCCTGCGCTCCCCCCTGGACCCGGTGTCGGTCGCCTGGTGGACGTTGCTCAAGATCACATTCGTGCTCGTGAATCTCTACTTCGTCACTATCCTAGTGGAGGCGCTCTTGAGCTGGACCAATCAGGGTCAGCGCAATCCCATCGCGAGTCTGTTGTGGGGCATCAACGCGCCGTTACTTCAGCCGCTCCGCAAGCTCATACCACCGCTAAGCGGACTGGATTTCTCTCCCCTGGTGGCACTGATCCTGTTGCAAGTCATCAGCATCCTGCTGCCTTTGCCGGGAGCATTGCGCTGACGGTGGCCAGGTAGAGTTGCAAATAACCCTTGTTTTTTAGTGTAAACCCTCACACTTTTCCCCCGCGTGTGCTAGATTTCGCGGCGTGTTCTGCACCGCCATCCAGAGGAGACCTAAATGGCTGCAAAGAAAAAAGCTGCTTCCAAATCCAAGGCAAACGTGAAGATTGTCGCCAAGGCCACCAAGGCCCCGGCGATATCAGCGGATAAGCCGCTGACCAAGTCGGAAACCTATGCCTATCTCGCCCACACCACCGGCCTTAGCCGCAAGCAGGTAGCCAGTGTGTTCGGCGGCTTGGCCGAACTCATTGGCAAGAGCCTGGGCAAGAAAGGCCCAGGTGCCTATGTGGTGCCGGGTCTGATGAAAGTGCGCGTGGTGCGCAAGCCCGCTACCAAGGCGCGCGAGGGCATCAACCCGTTCACCGGCCAGCCGACCATCTTCAAGGCCAAGCCTGCCCGTAACGTGGTCAAGATCCAGGCCCTCAAGGCCATGAAAGACATGGTGAGATAAGCCATTCCGGTCCGGGGCCGCGGCGATGCGGCTCCGGCGGTTCTTGGCCTTTGAATTACTACCGGAGCATTGCTGGTAGTAGGCTTATTTCGCTGCCAAGGCCCGTTGCTTGGTCAGCATCAGGTCGGCGATAGGTACGTACAACAACTCTGCGAGTTTGTGCATCAGCGCATCCTCGTACTTGTCGAGACTGCCATCCTCGTACGCGACTTTCCATAGCATCTCCAACAAAGTCCGTTTTTTCGTTTCATCCAGATGTTCATTGAGCAAATGGGTAAAACGATAAAGTGATACGCTGTGGTCCGATTCCTTACGCCCGGCATTAATCAGGGCCTGGGCTGCTTCATCATCCAGAGCAAAGCGTTGCGCCAGCATCCCCTTGGCGCGTTCCAGTTCCTCAGGTTTTTCCTGCATATCGGCACGCGCCATTTCCACGCACAGTGCCGCCATAGCTAGCCTCAATGTCTGTTGTGGATCCGCAGTATCGCGTGAAGGTTGCGAGCCCAGATTTTGTTCAATGAATTGCACAAATGAAGCAAACATTACGGCCTCTCGAACTTATGATGTAACCGAAAAAGCACAACTTTTGACAGCAGAAACAGGCTGGCTGTTCCCTCGGTAATCCCGAAAACAACGGTAAGTAAGAAATGTCAGAATCCAAATCCCAGTTTCAGACTATAGGTATTGTTGCTGGCGATACGGTTTGCCTCGAGAGCCAGGTGCATAAATACGAAGCTCATGGACAGGCCGGCGAACACTTCACTGTTGCCAACACTTGTATCGCTGAGCCCGGTGGATGCATCCGGATTGCTGTCCACCCACACACGACCCACACCCGCATAAGGCGTGAACGGGCCAAATCCCTTGGAGATCGAGACGTCCAGGCTCCTGGTATTGAAAGACAGATCGTCCACACCTGTAAGCCAGCCAAAAGTCGCGCGAATACCGATGGCGGGTGTGGTGGCGCTACCATCTACTATCGCGTAACGGATCACCCCACCATACATCTTGTAATTACTGTTCGGTGCATAACTGTAGAAACCGCCGATATCAAAACCGAACGGTAAGCCCTTGCTGATGCGCGCTCTGGCCAAAGTAACGCTGGTAATATCAGAGCTGTCGGTGGCAACGTCCCAAGCTTCTGGGTTCGCCACATTTGTTGAGCTCACGTCGAAACCCAGATCGAAGCCGGTGATCCCCTCTGGCGCTGCGCCCTCGAGCTGCTTGGGTGTTACCACCGCGCCGAGGTCAGTGGACAAATCCTCGAATTGATTCTGTGTAAGAGCCGGCAAGTTATTGATGTCATTGCTGGCAAATACATTGCAAACTGGTGTCATCAAAAGAAAAACAAGCATCAGACGCCGCATACATAATCTCCCTCTATAGTGTAGTGCGTACAACGTGGTATCACGATCAGAGCTTAACAGACATCATTCCTACACAGGATAGTTGGTGAAAGTATCCACTACTGTCTGACGCAATTCATTCAAGCGTCCGTGAAAGAAATGGCCTGCGCCTTTGAGTACCGCGATTGCAGGCGGGTGCGGTAGATTCCTGGCCCAGTCAATCACCGCTTGGGGTGACACCACCTCATCCGCATCACCCTGGATTAGCAGCCAGGGGTAAGCAGGCGCTTTAATCGGCGTCGTATCGAAGCGCTCTACCGCCGGCGCCACCGTCACCAATCTTGTTACACGTCGTTCGCTCTGAGCACGCAGTGCGATATACGCGCCAAAGGAAAAGCCGCCGAACCATAACGGCAGGCCAGGATATTGAATACTCAACCAATCCAAGGCTGCCAAAGCGTCATTGGTTTCGCCGATGCCATTATCGAATTTGCCGGCACTCTTGCCGACGCCGCGAAAATTGAAGCGCAGACTCATGGCACCCAGATCATTGAAAGCGCGCGCCAATATGTAAGCAACCTTGTTGGTCATAGCGCCTTGTTGCAGCGGATGCGGATGACATACCACCGCAACAGCACTTGCTGGCACTGCCGGCGCATCTACCAGGCCTTCGAGCACACCGGCTTCGCCGGTGAAACTTACATTCGTGCTGACACTCACGCCGGCACCTCCGAGAGTCTGCTGTCCTTGCGGGATGTCCCGAAACTAATGACGGTATCCTCAGGTCCAGGCGCAAACGTAGTACTGCGTGCGTGCAATATCAGTCCGCCGCCTTGCTTGATCGCCAGCAACTGTAAAGTGCCCTCGGGACAGTCATCCAGGTATTTCTCGTACGTGTACGTCTCGGTGAGATGAGTCTTCTGAAATACCCAGCCTTGGTTCAAGCGCCGCCACAACTCCTCATAAATCGCCTCTTCGTCGAATGCGATACGGCCGCGCATGCCACGGTTGACGCCTTTGGGATCACCTGACTCGGCGGCAACCATGGGCAATTGGAACGCCAGACCACGCCCCATGGAAGGTGCGAATGCGGTACACACCAGCGCGTTATAAGCATCATTATCGGTCGCGGCCAGCAGGATACCCACGTCATGCAATTCAAGTGAAGCTTCCGCAGACTCAGAAAGTATTTCGCCGTAATACGCCGGGATGCCGGCGAGGCGCGGTCCGCTCAATCGGTGCCAGGAATTGTCCACCACCAATGCATTGGCGCCGGATTCGATCAGTATTCGGGCGAATTCCGTGGTCCAAGGTGACGCCCCCACGATCAGCAAGCGGTTGCTGGCTGCCGCGGCCAGTCCGAAAACGCGCGCGATCCGTTCGAGCGTGAGACCGTGTATCAGTACCGTAGCGAATACCAGCACGAACATGAGCGGCACCAACAATTCCGCATCCGCGTAGCCCGCGGCTTGCAGTCGAGGCGCGAGTACACCGGCGGTGGCTACGGCCACCACACCTCGCGGCGCAATCCAAGCCAGCAACAGACGTTCACGCTTGTGCATGCCCGCACCAAAGGTCGCGACCCAAACCGCCAGCGGACGCGCCACCAGCATGACGACGACGATCAGCAGCGCTCCATCCCAGCGCAAATGACTGAGGATACGCGGGTTCAGATCGGCAGTGAGCAGAATAAAGATGATGGAAACCAGCAGGATGGTGAGGTATTCCTTGAAGCGACGCATCTCCTGGATGCCCGGCAAATGCATGTTGCCCATCACGATGCCCATGACGGTGACTGCCAACAGGCCGGCTTCATCCTGCATCGCATTCGCTGCCACGAACACACCGATCACCAGCGCCAGTGTGATGGGCAGTTTCAGGTATTCCGGCACCACGTGACGGCGGAATGCCCGTCCGAGCAAATAGGCCACACCGCCGCCGAAGACACCGCCTGCGGCAATGGCAGTGCCCAGATCCCAGGCCACCTTCGGAGAAAATCCCCCGCCACCGGAATAGATGAAATATTCGAATACCAGCACCGCCAGCAGCGCGCCGATGGGATCGTTGATGATGGCTTCCCACTTGAGATAGGACGCAACACGGCGTGTGAGTTTCGCCTGACGCAGTAGCGGTAGAATCACCGTTGGTCCGGTGACCACGATGATGGCGCCGAACACTGCCGCCACAGGCCAGGACAGGCCACCCACATAATGCGTAGCCAAACAGTAAAGCACGAAACTAATGGGTACGCCGAGGTACGCAAGCCGACGTACGCCGATGGCGGCGTGTTGCAACTCATGAAAACGCAGATTCAATCCGCCGTCGAACAGCACGACGGCGACTGACAGGCTGATGATGGTTTCAAGTGCATGACCAAACTGCAGTCCGGGCTGCAGCACATGCAAGCCGGGCCCCACCACCAGGCCGGCGATAGTCAGAAGAATGATAGCCGGCAGTTTGCTGCGCCAGGCCAGCCATTGCGTGCCGACGCCAAGCACCAGGATCAGAGCAATTGCGCCTGCAAGATCAATGTGAAAGTCGGCCAACAAATTCACGGCTTTTGTCCAGGGCGAAGCGTGCGAGTATCATACTGGTTTTGAACGCCGGCTCATCCCGCAATGAACCGCAACTAATCCAAAAGTGACCGCCATGAACAAAACAATCGAACTCGAAAACCGCTATTGCGCCCGTAATTATCATCCGCTGCCGGTGGTGCTCACCCACGGTGAAGGCGTGTACGTGTGGGACGACGCCGGCAACAAATATCTGGACATGATGAGCGCGTATTCCGCCGTGAGTCACGGCCATTCGCATCCACGTCTGGTGAAGGCGCTCAAGGACCAGGCAGATAAACTCGCAATCTGCTCGCGCGCGTTTCATACCGACAAACTCGGACCGTTTCTGAAGAAGGTATGCGAACTCACCGGACAGGACATGGCGCTGCCCATGAACACCGGCGCCGAAGGCGTGGAAACCGCGCTCAAGGCCGCGCGTAAGTGGGGTTACAAAGTCAAAGGTATCCCGGCGGACAAAGCCGAAATCATCGCCTGCGAAGGTAATTTCCACGGCCGCACCATCGCGATCGTCGGCATGTCCAGCGAAGCGCAATACCAGGACGGATTTGGCCCTTTCCCGGCCGGATTCAAAGTGATCCCCTATGGTGATGCGGTCGCGCTCGAAAAAACCATCACGCCGAATACCGCAGCATTTCTGGTCGAACCCATTCAAGGTGAAGCCGGCATCATCGTGCCACCCGCAGGGTACTTGGCGAAATGCGCAGAGATCTGCAAAAAGCACAATGTGCTTTTGATCTGCGACGAAATACAGACTGGTCTCGGTCGTACCGGCAAACTGCTCGCCTGCCAGCATGAAAATGTAAAACCCGATGGTTTGATTCTCGGCAAGGCTTTGGGCGGCGGACTGCTGCCGGTATCCATGTTCCTGGCGCGCCGCGATGTCATGGATGTATTCACGCCCGGAGATCACGGCAGCACTTTTGGCGGCAATCCTCTGGCATCAGCCGTGGGCCTGGAAGCGCTCACAGTATTAATGGAAGAAAAGCTCGCGGAGCGTTCCGCCGAGATGGGAACCTATCTGCTGGACAAGCTGCATGCTCTCAAGAGTCCACTTGTAAAGGATTTACGTGGCAAAGGTTTGTTTGTCGGAATCGAGATCGATTCGAACAAGGCGAGCGCACGTGAAGTCTGTGAACACCTGATGACGCACGGCATCCTCAGCAAGGAGACCCACGAAACCGTGGTGCGCCTCGCGCCGCCGCTGGTCATCACCCGCGAACAGATTGACTGGGCAGTGGAGCGAATTGCGCTAGTACTCAAGGAAATGAGCAAGGTTCGTGCAACAGGCTAAAGATACAGTAACGCTGATGACAAAAGGCCGGCAATGCCGGCCTTTTTATTATTGATATTTTCAAACCATCACGCCGGCATGGCGCGGTCTTCAGATAGACAGATAAGGCCGCGGATATGGCGGTAGATGTACCAAACCCAGACGATGAAGAATCCAATCCAACCGATCACGAAACCCACCAGCACCAGATAGCTGGCGCCGATCAGGATGCACCACAGGATGGCCCACCAGAACGTGCGAATCATCCAGGCGTGGTGGCTATCCATGACTACGCCATCGTCGCCGCGTTTCACGTAATTGATGATGAGCGCCACGACGCTGAGAATGCCGGTAATGGCGCCCAGCAAATGCAGGATGTAGGCCACGATGGTGACGCCGTGGCCATGTTGTAGTGTATTCATGGAAAAACTCCTTAATCAACCGTAAAAGTACTGAGTGCTGCGTACTGCGTCAAGATCAAAGCAATGCCAACTCTCACCTTTTCACAATACTCAGCACATAGAACACAGCACCTTCGCACGGTCTCTAGCCTGCATGGGGTGCGGTGGCGGGAAATTCAAGGCGCACACGCCGGTTTTGTTTACCCTTTTTTTCAATCTTGGTGACCGTCACGGCGCCGATCTCGCCGATTCGCGCCACATGCGTGCCGCCGCAGGGCTGCAGGTCAATGCCTTCCACATTCACCAGGCGTATACGGCCCACGCCGCGCGGCGGCTGCACTGACAGCGTTTTCACCAATTCTGGATGTGCATCCAGCTCCATATCGGTGATCCAGCGAAATGAGACCGGCGCGTCGGAATGCACCAGAGCATCAAGTTTCTGGTTTACCTCATCCTTATCGGGCGTTTCCAGCAGATCGAAGTCCAGCCGTCCGTAACCGTCGCCCACCTGCCCGCCGGTGACCGGCGCGATGATGATGGCGCTCAGCAGATGCAGACAGGTATGCATGCGCATCAGCCGATGACGGCGCGTCCAGTCAATTTCCGCCGTGACGCGCAGGCCGGGTGTGAGCCAGTCCACCGATTCCGCCGGAATGTGCACGATCTCGCCGGGCTGAGCACCCTTGCGGGTATCGGTGATACGCAATTCGCGGCCGTCCGCCAGCTGCAATATGCCGATGTCGCCCGGCTGACCGCCGCCTTCCGGATAAAACACCGTGCGGTTTAGTTGTATGCCACGCTGGTCCAAGGCAACGATTTCAGCTTCGCACGTGAGCGCATAAGCGTCATCACGGAATACCGCTTCGGTCATCCGGTTTACTGACCCTCTGCCGGCTCGAATTGGAGTGCGGCGGAATTGATGCAATAGCGCAGACCGGCGGGCGGGGGCCCATCATTGAATACGTGGCCCAGATGCGCGTCGCAGCGCGCGCACACCACTTCGACGCGCCGCATGCCGTGACTCGAATCCGCATGTTCTTCCAGGTTTGCCGAGCCGGCCGGCGTGGTGAAACTAGGCCAGCCGCAGTGCGACTCGAACTTGGCATCCGAGGTGAACACCGGATTGCCGCAACACACACAGCGGTACACACCTGACGCGTGGTTGCCGAGATACGCACCGGTGCCGGGCCGTTCCGTGGCCTTCTGGCGTGTCATCGCGTATTGCTCGGGCGTAAGTTGCGCGCGCCATACTTCATCGGGTTTGCGAATCTTGTCCATGCTCACCACAGCACGTTATTCGGATGTTTTTTGGCCAGAAAATAATCAATGCCCAGCACGCGTCCGGCGCCGGTGAACATCAGCATCAGGAAAATGAGTATGCACAAGCTGTCGTGGCTGGAAATATCCCAGAACACGGAGCCTTTCATGAACCAGAAGTTGAACACCATGAACGCGGCTACCAGCGCGCTCAAGCGCGTCACGAAACCCAGTAACAAACCGATGCCGGAGCAGAGAATGCCGAGTGCCACCAGCCAGGCAAACAGGAGATAATGGTCGGCGGCGAACGCCAGAAAACCGTGGTAGAACAGGAATGCCTTGTCCAGATTGGCAGTCATATAAGCGCGCATGCCATCCGGCGCCGAAAACTGGGTGAAATGTGACCACTTGCCGTAAGCGTCCTTCAGGAACAGGATGCCCATGGCGATGCGCAGCAGCGCCATGGGCCAGCCGATCACGCGATTACCAAAAAAACCCTGTGTCATGGCGCCCTCATGCCGGTGAAGTGAAATGCGGATTCGTGCAGCGATCGCAAGGTAAGACCACGCCCGCATGAAAAATACGCCGGAGAAAGTATGCCCCAAGTCACTTCGGCCGTCATGCACTTGACCTTGATCAATCCGGTGTAGCGGGTGCACCGGCGGCATTCCAGCAAACATTCTGGTAATCTATATCTCGCACCCGATATTGCTTCACTTCTAGATTTATAGGAGATCCCAATGCGGAACCGCATTGTTGCCATCATCCTTGCCTGCATTGCGCTCACTGTAACCGCCGCCGCCCGCGCGGACGGTAACATCGCCAAGGGCAAAATCCTGTCCCAAACCTGTCTCGGCTGCCACGGCATCACCGACTACACCAACGTCTATCCAACTTACCGCGTGCCCAAGCTCGCAGGCCAGAATGCAGCCTATATCGTGCATGCGCTTGAGGAATACAAGAACTTCGACCGCGCTCACAAGACCATGCACGCCCAGGCCTCATCCTTAAGCCAGCAGCAAATGCAAGATATTGCCGCGTATTTCCAGAGTCTGGGCACCCCCGATAAAAACCAGTGAGAGGGCCGTCCGCCATGCACCGCGTATTACCAGTCGTAGTTGTGACTCTGGGGCTCACACTTGGCGTAACAGCGCTGGCCGACGCGCCGACGGCTCCCGCGCAAGCGCCCGCGACACCCGCTTGGGCCGCCCAGCACTTCAAAGATACCTGTTCGTCCTGTCACGGTGCCGACGGCGCCCATCCGATCCCGCTACCGGGCAATCCACCGCCGATACTCGCGGGGCAGTATCAGGATTATCTTATTCGGGCGCTCACGGAATACCGCGACGGGCAGCGCAAGAACATCATCATGGCGCCCCAGGCAAAAGCCCTGACGGATGCCCAGGTGAAAGCGTTGGCGGCGTACATATCAAGCCTGCCCACGCCCTTGGGC
>JBOIBD010000076.1:0-11123 GCA_050739415.1 Gammaproteobacteria bacterium
CCGTGGTTACACTGATCCGCGCGCGGTGTGCGTTCCATCTCACGCAACAGGGCATTCATTTCCATGAGGTTCAGCTCCCGGTGGGCACGCAACGAAGTGTGGCAAGCGCGTGTTGCCAGCACGTGTTCCATTGCCGCATTGAGACGCCGGCTCGTGCCGTGTTCGGCCATGTCGGCTAGCAGGTCTTTCAACAATTGCGCCACATCTTCATCCTTGAGCGCAGCCGGTATTTCCCGGATCGCCAGGGTTTCCGGCCCACGGCGCTCGACCACGAAACCGATTTCTGCCAAACCTTTCGCGATGGATTCTGCCTGATCTGCCTCGCGACGACTCACCATCACACTCATGGGCACCAACAGCGGTTGTGAAATTACATGAGCAGATTCCAATGCGGCTTTCATGCGCTCGTAGGTAATGCGTTCGTGCGCAGCATGCATATCCACCAGCACTAATCCATCAGCGGTCGCGGCGAGAATATAAATGCCATGCAATTGTGCCAGCGCGTACCCAAGCGGCGGTGCGTTTGTCGCGCTGGATGATGCTTCCGCAGCCGGTACCGACACAGCGTGCAGTTTTGCATACGCCGCCATGTTTTCCGCGACGCGCAGAGGCATGGACTGCTGCGTATGCAGACTCGCGTATGCAGCCGGAGTGTCTGTCTGGGAAACCAGTGTGGGCACGTGCTGCACTGAAGTTTGTGGGGTGGTGTCTTTCAAAGCCGCTTCCACGGTGCGGAACACATAATCGTGTACCAGCCGGCCATCGCGGAACCGCACTTCGTATTTCGCCGGGTGGGCGTTCACATCCACTCGCGCCGGGTCCAGCTCCAGGTACAGTACATAGGCCGGATGCCGGCCATGGAACAACACGTCGTGATAGGCCAATTTCACTGCATGCGCCAGCAGTTTGTCGCGCACCATGCGGCCGTTCACGTAGAAATACTGCAGGTCCGGCTGGCTGCGGGAAAACGTGGGGCGTGCAATCCAGCCGCGCAGAATCAATCCGGTCATGGCATGGGTCAGGTGCAAGGACTGCGCCACAAATTCCCTGCCCAGCAGCGTCGCCAACCGCTGCTCATGCTCGCGCTGTTCGCTGGCGGTGTTGAGCGCATACACGTCGCGGCCATTGTGACGCGCATGCAGTGCCACATCCATGCGCGCCAGCGCCAGGCGCCGCAGCACCATATCCACGTGATTGAATTCGGTCTGCTCGGTCTTCAGGAACTTGCGGCGCGCCGGCGTGTTAAAGAACAGTTCGCGTACTTCCACAGTGGTGCCGATGGGATGCGGTGCAGGTGCGGGCGCGCTGTAATGACCATGCCCATCGCCTTCGATGCGCCAGCCGTGTTCGTCCTCGCGCGTGCGTGAGGTAAGGCTCAATCTCGCCACCGCGCCGATACTGGGCAGGGCTTCGCCGCGAAAGCCCAGCGTTGCTACCCGTTCCAGATCCTCGAGACTCGCGATCTTGCTGGTGGCATGGCGCGCCACCGCCAGCGTCAATTCGCCCTTGGGAATGCCACCACCGTCATCGCGCACACGGATAAGTCGTGCGCCGCCCTGCTCCAGTTCCACATCAATGCGTGTCGCACCCGCGTCCAGACTGTTTTCCAGTAATTCCTTCACCACCGATGCGGGACGTTCCACCACTTCGCCGGCGGCGATTTGATTGATGAGCTGGGGAGGCAAGGAACGGATGGGCATGGAGCACCGCAAAGGAGGCAGTAGATGCCTAGCTTAACGGCTTGCGGAGACTGGAGAAAGAACGCGGAACTATTGGCCGTGCTGGTTGCGATCGGCGACGCTGTAGCTAGGTGTTTGGTCCGCTGCGTATTCCACTGCGGTATGCGGCTGGTTGCGGGCTTTTAGCATGGCCAGCTCGGTGCCGGGTGGCGGATACTGGTCAAAATAATTGCTTACGCCACCGAGTATGGCCTTGGCGAGTTTGCCCTGGTAAGCAGAACTCGCGAGCAAACGCTCTTCGTGGGGATTGGTGATGTAATCTGTTTCCACCAATATGGATGGGATGTCCGGCGACTTGAGCACTACGAACGCCGCCTGCTGCGTCTCGTCACGGTGCATGGGGCCGAGTCTGGACAACTGCGTTGCCACACGGTTGCCCACATCCAGACTGGCACTAATGGTGGCGGTCTGGGACAAATCCAGCAACACCGACGCCAGCATGTTGCTCTTGTCGGCCAGGTTCACACCGCCCAGCAGATCCGCATCATTTTCCCGTTCCGCCAGCAGGCGCGCATGCTCACTGGTGGCGCCATGCAAGGAGAGCGCATACACCGTGGCACCTTCCGCATAACGGTTGTGGCCCGCGTCGCAGTGGATGGAAATAAAGATGTCAGCATGCGCCGCGCGCGCACGTTCAATGCGCTGACGCAGCGTAAGGTAGTAATCACCGTCGCGCGTGAGAAATGGCTTGAAGCCCGGTTGTGTCGCCACCAACGCCGCGAGCCGGCGGGCGATCTGCAAGGTGAGGGTCTTCTCCATAATGCCACCCGGACCATGGGCACCGGAATCAATACCACCGTGACCCGCATCGATAGCTACTACGATGTCGCGCCCGGTCTTGGGCACCGCGCTGGCGGCGGTCAGCACCGGTTTGCGCGCCACCTGCTGGCCATCGGTGTACAGATCCAGCACCAGTTGCGAACCGTTTTGGCCATTGCGAACCAGACTGCGTGGCGTGGCGCGAGCGGTCAAATCGAGCACCACCCGCAGGCCGGTTTGGTTGTGCATGCCGCTGCGTAAATCCTTCACCACGCCTTGCCCGGCCGGCAGCTTCGCAGCCAGGCGCGCGTTGTCCACGTCAATCACGACGCGGTTGGGGTTGCTCAGAGTGAAAATCCGATGATCCACCGGCCCGGACAAGTCGAATATCAGGGTCGCGTGCCCGGCCGCGGGCGCAAAATGCACCCCCTGCACCTTTACCGGCGTGGCCAGTGCCACCACCGGCCAGAGCAATATCAAAGCCAGCACTACCTTCATACCCGGTCCACGGTGTGAGGACATGCCGGTAGTTATACACGATGTCCGGAAAATTTCAAGGTTTTTCTAATGAATTTATATAGATACAGAGGTATCTTAGCGTTTGATCTGAGAAACGACTTCACCCGGCCAATACCAACCCCGGCTCACGGGCAGCCTGCATCGCGCCTCGCCATGCCTCGGCCAGCGTCTGACCCCGTGCGCTCTGGGCTTCCAGTCTGATCCGCCTCCCAGGCTCTTGAGCTTCCAGGATCAGGATCAGATCCGGCCGTGGCAAAGCAGTTTCACCGCGCTCGGGCCATTCCACGAATACCCACAGGTCCGGATCATCCAACTCGCGGATCCCGAGATACTCGAGTTCAGCGGGTGCGCAGATGCGATAGAGGTCCAGATGCTGCAACCAGCGTCCAGAAAACTCATAGCCTTCCACCAATGTATAAGTAGGGCTGCGCACGCTACCCGTGAAACCCAAACCGTGCAGCACACCACGCACCAATGTAGTCTTGCCCGCGCCCAGTTCGCCGTGCAGATACACCACAGCGCCGCTTTTCAAAACATGGCCGAGTTGTACCCCCAATTTGTCCATGGCGCTTGCATCCGCCACGGTGAACTCAATCACGGACACCTCATGCATTCACCACATGCCGCAGTTCTGAAATGAGATCTCGTGTCATCAGTCCGCGCTCGCCGGATTGCGCAGCCCGGTCACCAGCCAGTGCGTGGATTTGCGCACCCGCACGTGCAGCATCTGACAAAGACAAGCCCTGAGCGATGAGCGCTGCGATCACACCCGTGAGTGCATCACCCATTCCAGGCGCCGCCATGCCGGGATTACCGTGGACACATACCGCGGTCGTCTCGCCTGCTGCGGCGACAATCGTGCCAACACCTTTCAACAGGACTACGGCACGGTATTTCTCCACCAATTCTGCCACTGCCTTAAAACGATCCTGCTGCACGGCCTCGGTTGTCTGATTAAGTAAACGGCCTGCCTCGCCCGGATGCGGCGTGAGCACCCACTGGCCGCGTGCCACCGGATGGGCTGCCAGCAGATTGAGCATATCCGCATCCACTACCAGCGGCAGCGGTGTATCCAGCGCGCGTGCCAACAAAATGCGGCCCCAATCTTCCTGGCCGAGGCCCGGACCGATCGCGATGACCGTGGCGCGTGCCAGCAGCGGCGCTACTTCAGCAGGGTCATCCATGCCGCACACCATGGCTTCCGGCAAACCGGCCAACAAGCCCGCTACATGCGTGGGCCGCGTGGCGACCGTCACCAAACCCGCGCCACTGCGCAAGGCCGCTTCGGCGGTAAATCGTACTGCGCCACCCATGCCGTGGTCGCCACCAATGACCAGCACGTGGCCGAACATGCCCTTATTCGATGCACGCGGACGCCGCAATAAAAGTGCATCCGTGTTGTTGATACAACGTGCGAACGGATGGATGCTTTCATAGACTTCTGATGGGAGATCCAGTGGCGCAAGCAGTATCTCACCCGCGCAGTCGGGTCCATCACCGGTCAAGAGCCCCACTTTCATACCGATAAATGTTGTCGTCACCGTGGCAGCCACGGCCGCGCCCATTACCACACCGGTGTCTGCATTCAGGCCCGACGGAATATCCAGCGCGAGTACCGGAGTTCGGCTGGCATTGATTAGCTGAACTGCCTGCAGCCAATCATCCTGCAGCGGCCGATCCAGACCGGTGCCGAACAGTGCATCCACGATCACTTCCGTGTCGTCCGGCAAAGCCGCGGCAAACTTCTGTTCCCGACCTTTCGCCGCGAGATACTGTTTACGCGCCGCTGCGGCGGCGCCGGAAAGTTTTTCCGGCTCGCCTACGTTTAGCAGTGTCACTTGCCGCTTGGCTTTCAAGGCACAAGTTGCCAGCACATAGCCATCTCCAGCGTTGTTGCCAACGCCAGCCATCACTGTGATCTGCAAAGCCTGCGGCCAGCGATTCTCCAGCACATGCCACGCCGCCGTACCGGCACGCTGCATGAGTTCTTCAACCGCAATGCCACACGCTACGGCGCGTTGGTCCAATTCACGCATCTGGACCGCGGAATAAAGTGCTTCTGGTAGTTGCGACATGGAATCATCATAATACACACGCGACTCCACGTGTTGCTGTCAGCATTAGAGGCATCCCATGATCAACGCCAGCGTTCGGACTCCGGCACCCTTAAACGAACCCGCCTATTCCTATGCGCCTGGGACGCCTGAACGTGCAGAGCTGAAAAAGACGCTCGAACGTATGACCTCCGAGCAGATCGAGATTCCCCTGATAATCGGCGGCAAGGCGGTGCGGACCGGAAAGCTCGCTGAAGTGCGGATGCCGCATGATCACCAACACGTCCTCGCTACCTACCACCAAGCCGATGCAGCACAGGTGCAGGCGGCAATTGATGCCGCGCTGGCTGCCAAGCCGGCCTGGGAAGCGCTCGGCTTCTCCGAACGCGCTGCGATTTTCCTGCGTGCCGCCGACCTCCTCACCACGCGTTACCGCCCAATCCTCAACGCCTCCACCATGCTCGGGCAATCCAAAACTGCACACCAGGCGGAAATTGACGCCGCTTGTGAACTCATTGATTTCTTCCGATTCAACGTGGCGTTTGCAGCACGTCTGCTGGCAGTACAACCAAACAGCGCACCGCAGACCTGGAACCAGCTCGACTACCGCGCGCTGGACGGTTTCGTATATGCGGTTACGCCGTTCAACTTCACCTCGATTGCCGGAAACCTTCCCTCCGCGCCCGCACTCATGGGCAACACGGTAATCTTCAAACCGTCGCCGTATGCCATGTTCAGCAACTGGTACATCATGGAACTGTTCCGCGAAGCCGGCCTGCCTCCTGGTGTGATCAACCTGGTGCAGGGCGACCCAGCACTTATTACCTCAGTGGTGCTCGCGCATCCGGACTTCGGTGGAATTCATTACACCGGATCCACAGCCGTGTTCAAATCAATCTGGCGGACGGTGGGCGAGAACATGCCGCATTACCACCAGTATCCACGTCTCGTCGGAGAAACCGGTGGCAAGGATTTCATCTTAGCTCATGCATCTGCAAGCGACGACCTCGAAGCACTCGCAGTTGCGATGGTACGCGGCGCGTTCGAGTTCCAGGGACAGAAGTGCTCGGCACCCTCGCGGGTTTTCATCCCCGCGTCGCTGTGGCCGCAGCTGCGTGAGCGGGTTGTGGATCTGACGAGCAAACTCAAAATGGGCGATGTGTGTGACTTCCGTAATTTCCTGGGCGCGGTCATTCACGAGACTGCTTTCAAGAAAATTTCCGGCTACCTCGACTATGCACGCAGCGCACCGGGCGTGAAAATTCTCACGGGCGGCAAGGCAGATCGTTCGCACGGCTGGTTCATCGAGCCTACGGTGATCCAGAGCGATGACCCCAAGAACCGCCTGATGTGCGAGGAAATATTCGGTCCGGTAATCACAGTAACCGTTTATCCTGACTCGTCTTATGAGGACACGCTGCGCATCTGTGAACAATCTACCCCGTATGCACTCACCGGCTCGATCTTCGCACGTGATCGCGCAGCCATTGACACTGCTTCTCGGTTACTGCGGTATGCAGCTGGAAATTTCTACATAAACGACAAGCCTACCGGTGCGGTCGTCGGGCAGCAGCCCTTTGGCGGCAGCCGCGCCTCGGGCACCAACGACAAAGCCGGCTCGTTCCTCAACATAGCGCGCTGGACTTCACCGCGTACTATCAAGGAAAACTTCGTGCCACCCACCGTTGTCGGTTACCCATTTCAGGGTGCCGAATAGCCCCGTTGCGGTCCGCGGAAGCCATGCCGGATTTCACTGCTCTTGCCGGGCGCATACGTGAGTGGGCGCAGGAACTGGGTTTCCAGCGGACCGGCATCAGCGGTGTGGAATTGCCGGAAGACGAGCGTCATCTGCTCGACTGGCTTAAACAACAACGTCATGGCGAGATGGGATATATGCAGCGGCATGGCACGCGTCGCAGCCGGCCGGCAGAGTTGGTACCAGGCACCGTGCGGGTTATTTCCGTGCGCATGGATTATTGGCCGGAAGACGCAAAAGATGCCAGCGGATTACTGAACGAAAAGGATCACGCCTATATAGCGCGTTACGCCTTGGGCCGCGATTACCACAAATTGTTACGCGCACGTCTGCAAAAACTCGCGGATCGAATTCAGCAACAAGTCGGCCCCTTCGGCTACCGCGCCTTCACGGATAGCGCTCCGGTACTGGAAAAGGCCCTGGCGCGGAACGCGGGACTCGGCTGGATCGGTAAACATACCAATCTCATCAATAAGGACGCGGGTTCCTGGTTTTTTCTTGGCGAGCTTTACACCGACCTGCCGCTACCGGCGGATGCGCCGGCCACGGATCATTGCGGTAGCTGTCACGCTTGCATGGATGTCTGCCCCACCCAGGCGATTGTCGCACCGTATCAACTGGATGCGCGCCGTTGCATCGCCTACCTCACCATCGAATACAAAGGTTCCATCCCGATCGCATTTCGCAAAGCCATGGGCAACCGCGTGTTCGGCTGCGATGACTGCCAGCTGTTCTGCCCCTGGAACAAATTCGCTCGGCCCACGGAAGCAACAGATTTCAAGCCGCGCCACGGTCTCGATGATGCGCAACTATTGGAATTGTTCAATTGGACGGAAGAGGATTTCCTGCAACGCACCACAGGCAGCGCCATTCGCCGAGTCGGCTATGAGTGCTGGCTGCGAAATATCGCCGTAGCCTTGGGCAATGCGCCGGGCTCACCGGAAATCATCGCTGGGCTGAAAGCCCGAAGCGGACATCCATCAGAGTTGGTCCGCGAGCATGTATCCTGGGCATTGGAACAGCACGGAATTCAGGCCAGATTGAACAGCCACTGACCGCCTTGCCGGGATCATTCTGAATGTTATAACATCCGTTATAATATAGCCAGGAGGTTCCACCATGAAACTCAAGATCACTGCCATCGGCAATTCCGCAGGCGTCATCCTGCCCAAGGAACTGCTGGCACGCTTGCGCCTGGAAAAAGGCGATGAGCTGTATGCCGCTGAATTGCCGGACGGCATCAAGCTAATGCCCTTCGACCCAAAGCTCGCCGAGCAGATGAAAGTCGCCGAGCGCGTGATGCGTAAAGACCGTAACGTACTGCGCAAGTTGTCAGAAAGTTAAGCGTGTCACATGATTATCTGGCTTGAAAAAGCACTCGTGATCGCTATCCACGACCGTCAGCTCGCCGAGTTTGGCGGCAGCGATGGCTTGCGCGACGCAACCCTCTTGGAATCTGCCCTGGCTAGACCGCAGCAGTTATACGCTTATGGCGATCCGGCCCCTGATCTCGCCCAGTTGGCTGCCACTCTGGCTTTCGGCCTAGCCCGTAACCATCCGTTTGTGGACGGCAACAAA
Organism: Gammaproteobacteria bacterium; assembly: GCA_050739415.1. Taxonomy (GTDB): domain Bacteria; phylum Pseudomonadota; class Gammaproteobacteria; order Natronospirales; family REEB76; genus REEB76. The sequence continues at coordinate 8,406 of JBOIBD010000076.1, forward strand.
CGTACAGCGTACGTTGCGTATCGGACCTTCCTCGCTCTCAATGGCACCGATCTTGAAGCAACGGACGAGGATAAATACCTGACGATGCTGGCGCTCGCCGAAGGCAAACTCAGTGAAAAAGAATTCGCAGCGTGGCTGGGTACGCATCTGTGTGCGCATGCACCGAGCTCAGTACATGAACCGCGTACTACGTACAAATCGAAATCACGCGCCCGCAAACCATCAAGCAAAAAGATACGCCCCAAGCGCTAAAGCATCAGCTTCGCACAATTTCTAAATCACAATTCCGTAGGAGCGGTGGTCCCCGCCGCGATTCCCAATGCACGGTACGTATCGCGGCGGATACCGCCGCTCCTACAAAAATCACGTTCTGATATGTATGCGGTACCGACGATCCACGCCACATTTATAAGACCGTAGTCCGTCCGCGCTCACTTCTGAGCCTTCAAGGCTTCCAGTCTTCGCTCGCGAGCGGGCTTGCGTAAGCGACTGATCTCAATCATCCGCTGCAAGTGCACTGAGCTTTCCTTATCCTGTGGCTCCCACTGGCAACCGATGACCCCGTTCCTGACGCGGATGACCTCGGCGTTTAGATCAAGTTTGATGACCTCTGCCACGCTCCACTCCACTTCAAAGCGGGCACCGCCTTCCGGCAGCCACCCACTCGGGCAACGCGCCCTGAAACCGCGCAGCGACAGGTCGATGATCCGACAATCGTGCGTGCGTTCACCGTCGTGGATGCGCAGCATCGAGCTGAAACGGAAACGCCGGTACTGGCGTCGGTCTTGTTCTTGAGTGGTTGCCATCGGTACTAATAATACCAGCTTCGGTTACTCCACCGAAGGCCGTGCCCGGCTGCGCAGTATCTGGCCGCGGTCTGATATCCAGTGGAGACCTGCGAATAGCTCAGGCCTGACAGGCATGCTCGATCACGCACACCTCTATGCCGCATCCTTGAAATGAGGAACCTGGACGTGGGAGTCCGGTAACGACGCTTGGTCCCTTTTCATGTAGCGCTCCGGCCAACGGTACTTTGAAAGTGACGCTGCACGTACCTCAAGCGTCAGGCGATATGGGAAGTTCGCCCTGATCCGCCGAATAGTCGAGCCGGCCGTCCACGATCCTGGCGGCGGACGTGTACGGATGCTCACGCGCGGCGCTGGGTCCCATGATGTGCAGCACATGCGTGCCGTGCAGCTTGAACCAGTCCGCGATCAGCCCGCGATGGCAGCGCCACCACACCGCCTCGGCGCACATGATGGTGGTGCGGTGCGCGCAGGCGATGACGCTCAGGCGTTCGATACCGGCGCGGAAGGCATCCGTCTGCATGTAATCGGCATACCCGCGGAAAGCCTCGTGTCGCCACCCGGTGTTCGGCGAATCCGGCCGTGCCTTGCGCCGGCCACCCAACTCGGTCACCGCTTCATAACCGATACCGGCTTCGCGCAATGCATGTTGCAGAGGTTCGACATTGAAGTGCGGGTATTTGCGTGAACCAGGGTAATGCCGCACGTCGGCCAGCACTTGGATGTGGTTTCCTGCCAGCAACGCAATGAATTCCTCAATACTGCGTGTGGAGTGGCCGATGGTCCACAAGGTATCGGGCCAGGATCGATCGAGATTGGTTTGTGGAGTTACGTTCATGGAATCAGTACGCTCCGTTCGAGTTGAGCCTGGCGGATGTCGCCGGCAATGTCGAAGCGTGTCTTATCTTATACTGACGGAGTGATGACTACCTACCCTACTGCCAACACCGTTGCAGAGTTTCGTCAGCACCTGGCGGACGTTCATGCACGCATCGCAGCCACATGCGCGCGAGTCGGGCGCGATCCCGCAAGTGTCCGCTTGCTGCCGGTCAGCAAGACGGTGCCCGAAGCACGAATCCGTAACGCCTATGCGGCGGGATGCCATCTGCTCGGTGAAAACAAGGTGCAAGAAGCGCACCGCAAGTGCCAGGTGATGGCGGATCTACCGGACCTGCGCTGGGCGATCATTGGCCATCTGCAAACCAACAAAGCCAAGCTGGTAGCTGAATTCGCCTCCGAGTTTCAGGCTCTGGACAGTTTGCGGGTCGCCGAGGCCTTGGATCGGCAACTGCAGACCGAAGGTCGGGCGTTGGACGTGCTGGTACAGGTGAATACTTCAGGCGAGGCCAGCAAGTTCGGCCTGCCACCCGATGAAGTCGCTGCGTTCGTAAAGCAGTTACCTGCGTTTACCGCCTTGCATGTGCGCGGCTTGATGACGCTGGCGCTGTTCTCCGAAGATCCTGCGCGCGTGCGGCCGTGCTTTGCACGGTTGCGTGAGCTGCGCGAGCACCTGCGCCAGTCTTCGCCTCAAGGCGTGGAGATGCACGAGCTGTCCATGGGTATGTCTGGTGACTTCGAGCTTGCCATCGAGGAAGGCTCGACCACAGTACGCGTGGGCCAGGCGATCTTCGGTGCGCGTGCAGTACCTGACGGTACGTACTGGCCGGAATCTGGCAAATCCAACACAGTGTAACGTTAGGCGCTGAGTGGTCAACGTCTATAACTCTGCAAGTAAGCATCTTCACGCTAGCCGCACATAGCAAATGACCCAGAGGCACCCGCAACTATATAATGAGATGTCGAACACGAACCTTGAACCCGATCACATGCAACCACTCCTCTTGATCCAGACCGGCGAAGCGCCGGAAGCCATCCGCGCACGCTTTGGTAGCATCGCGGGCTGGTTTAGCGC
>JBOIBD010000077.1:0-11085 GCA_050739415.1 Gammaproteobacteria bacterium
GAAAAGAATATTCCTTATGAGGTATCGGCGCGTAAAATGAAAACCACGGCTGGTGTACCACGGCCGTATCCGGTGTATCGTTTTGTGGCCGGCGACACGCCGATAGAATTGACGGTATTTGGCGTGGATGGGATACGGGAAGCACCAGCGAGCCCAGTGGATGGCAAACCCATGAGGCGTGCCTCGTTGCGCGAGTTGGATACGTTGTTAGCGGTTGACGCCTGAAGATTCTGCTGGAGCAATGGTCTACGCATGAAAAAGCGGCTTGAACAGCCGCTTTTTCATGCGCGATCAGCGTCAGGGTTATTTTCGCTTACCTATATCCAGGTAGTCGCGTTTGGCAGCACCGGTATAGAGTTGACGCGGGCGGCCGATCTTCATGTGCGGGTCGGAAATCATTTCCTGCCAGTGGGCCACCCAGCCGACAGTACGGGCGATGGCGAACATCACGGTCATCATGTGGGTAGGAATCCCAAGCGCTTTGTAGATGATGCCGGAGTAAAAATCCACGTTCGGATACAGTTTCTTTTCGATGAAGTATTCGTCTTTGAGTGCGATCTCCTCGAGCCGCAATGCGAGTTCGAGCTGCGGATCGTCTCCGCGACCGAGCTTTTCTAGAACCTCGTGACAAGTGGCGCGGATGATTTTCGCGCGTGGATCGTAATTCTTGTATACGCGATGGCCGAAACCCATGAGACGGAAGCCGGAGTTCTTGTCTTTGGCTTTGGCGATGGTGGCGTCAATGTTTTTTACATCGCCAATCTGTTTCAACATGTTCAGGACCGCTTCATTGGCGCCGCCATGTGCCGGTCCCCACAGACAAGCTATGCCGGCGGCTATGGCCGCATAGGGATTGGTACCGGAACTTCCTGCCAGGCGCACCGTGGACGTACTGGCGTTCTGCTCGTGGTCGACATGCAAGATAAACAGAAGATCCAGCGCCTTGGCGGCCACCGGGTCCACTACGTATGGTTCCGCTGGCACTGAGAACAGCATGTTGAGGAAGTTGGCGCAGTAATTTAGGTCATTTTTCGGATACACGAGCGGTTGACCGGTACCGTGTTTATATACGGCGGCGGCAAGCGTCGGCAATTTGGCGATGATGCGGTGTGAGAAAACTTCCCGGTGTCGCGGGTTATGAATGTCGGTGGAGTCATGATAGAAGGCCGACAACGAGCCTACCACGGCGGTCAGCATAGCCATGGGATGAGCGTCGTAATGGAAACCGCTAAAAAACTGCAGCACGGCTTCGTTGACCATGGAATGTCGCCGGATGCTGCCGGTGAAGAATTCAAGCTGATGTTTGTTGGGCAGCTCGCCGTAGAGGATCAGGTAGGCGACTTCCAGAAAACTGCTTTTTTCGGCCAGTTGTTCCACGGGGTAGCCGCGGTACAACAAGACGCCTTTTTCGCCGTCAATAAAAGTAATCTTGCTCTCGCAGCTGGCCGTGGACACGAAGCCCGGATCAAATGTAAAAACACCGTGATCCTTGTAGAGCCCGCCGATGTCCAGCGTACCGGGACCAAGCGTGCCCTCGCGCAGGGGTATTTCGCTGGTTTTGCCGTTGGTGTCGCTGAGCTTGTAGGTTTTGTTATTCATGCTGTACCTCCAAAATTACCTGCCCGGCTATCGGTTATGACAGTAACCGTGGGGACACACCCAAGGCGGAAAGCACCCTGCGGCAGGCACGATGTCCTGAAAATTGCTGCACTTAAGTTGAAGGAACGGAATCGTCGCTTAAGGCTTCAGATTCCCGTGAACTCACAGGTGAAGCGCCATGACAGTGGAATTATATCATCGTCATGCCGTCCGATCCCTGACCATTGGTCAGTATCTCAAGCGCCTGATGTCAAGGCGTAAAACAAAAGGCGTCTGCGACAAACCCTGATTTAGTCAGCAGATTATAGAAAATCGCTTACGCGGATTTGCGCGCGTATTTCTTGCGGAATTTGTCCACGCGACCAGCAGTATCCACGATCTTTTGCTTGCCGGTGAAGAACGGATGACAGCTCGAGCAGACTTCTACCTGCAGGTCCCGGCCCAGAGTGGAGCGAGTGATAAAGCTGTTGCCGCAGCTACAGGTCACGGTGATTTCTTTATATTCAGGGTGGATGCCGGATTTCATGGAAGCCTCTGGATCGCGGAATAGTAGCTATCTTGAAGGGCGCGCATAATAACGTGTGCTTGGATGAGCGGCAAGTCTCTGGTTAAGTCATCCTACTAAACCCGGCAATGACAAGCATTTAGTGATCAAATCTGAGATGATTTCTCATATGAATTGTTTAACCATATGCTGTTACTCGGAAAAATTGCATTTGCACAAAAACGGTGGATAAGTCTGTGGATGAAACGCCTGCGGATTCGACAAGTGCCTGTCAGCGTTGAATTTGTTTTGGAATGGTGAATGCGTGCTCGAAGATAAAATGTCATATATATCAGGTTGTTGTAATAGCAAAGCTAACGAAATACGAAAGAACAGCGACTGGCGTTCCACGGTGAGATAGTCGTAAAGCAGGTGTGCATAACCCTTTGTTCGCAGGCAGAAAACACTATCAACGGGTGCCCCGGATTCACGCTGTAGCCATTGCTAGCCAGTCTCATTTCGCATAGGAGCTTGTGAGTTACGGATCGTGGTTTTGGCATGGGGTAAAAAAAGCGCCTGCAAATCATTTAGATAGCTATGTCCAAGCAGGGTCGGCCTCCACTGACCATTGGTCACTTGCAACAAGCCCCGAGCCTGGATTCCTTCCAAGACAGGCCGCATATGACTGAAAGGCAGACCCGTGAACGACTCAAAATCAAGGGCGCTGAAGCCCTCAAAAAGACGCAACCGGTTGAGCATGAATTCAAATATCCGATCATCGTCTGTAATCTCGGATACCGCGCCGATGCCGGCAGGTGTACCAGCAGTCCGCAGATAAACATCTGGATGCCTAGGTTTCCATAGTCGCAGGATGCGGTCTTGCGGTGCGTTCGTGAGTTTGCCGTGGGCGCCAGCACCAATGCCAAGATAGTCGCCAAATCGCCAATAATTGAGATTGTGCCGGCACTGTCGGTCAGCCTGTGCGTAGGCTGAAATCTCATATTGGGCGTAACCGTTTCTCTCCAACAAGGATTGGCAAGCTTGCTGCATTTGCCAGATCAGTTCGTCGTCAGGCAGCACGGGTGGCCGGGCATAAAACAGGGTGTTGGGTTCGAGTGTGAGCTGATAATAGGAGATATGCGCTGGTTCGAGCGACAAGGCTTGTTCCACGTCCGCTCGGGCTTGCGCACAATTTTGTTCAGGCAGACCGTACATCAGATCCAGATTGAAGTTAGTCAGGCCCGCAGCGTGGGCTTCTTCTGCTGCATGTATCGCTTCTTCGGCGTTGTGTATACGCCCCAACACCTCAAGATGCGGAGCGTTGAAACTCTGTACGCCGATGGACAAGCGTGTGATGCCGGCGGACCGGTATTCAGCAAAACGGCCACGTTCCACGGTGCCGGGATTAGCTTCCAAGGTGATTTCTGCATCGTCTGCCACCCGCAAGCGCCGGCGGATTCCGTTCAGGATGCGGGCGATACTTTCCGGCTTGAACAGACTAGGCGTCCCACCTCCGAAGAATATGTTTTCCACGCACCGGCCTGTGACCCGCGGCAAATCCTGATCTAGATCACACAACAGTGCAGCGGCGTATTCAACCTCAGGCAAGCCGGTTTTCAGCGTATGAGAATTGAAGTCGCAATACGGACACTTGCGCACACACCAGGGCAGATGCACATAAAGCGAGAGTGGCGGAGTGATAAGCATGATTGTGCCGTCAAGCGCCAGCGGCCGCGATCGCGGCCACCAATTTACCTAGGGCCTGACCGCGATGGCTCAAACGATTTTTTTCCTCGGATGACAATTCGGCGGAGGAACATTTTTTTTCCGGCACCAGGAACACCGGATCGTAGCCGAAGCCGTTATGGCCGCGCGGGGCTTCCAGGATGCGGCCTTCCCATACGCCCTCGCAGACAATAGGCGCTGAATCATCGGCCCGACGCACGTAAACCATGATGCAACGGAACCGCGCCCCGCGGCGTTTCGCCGGTACATCGTGCAGTGACTCGAGGAGTTTCGCGAGATTATCTTGGTCGCTGGCATGTGCGCCAGCGTAGCGTGCCGAATAAATGCCGGGTGCGCCGTATAGGGCATCCACTTCCAGGCCGGAGTCGTCCGCGATCGCCGGCAGGCGAGTCTGGCGGGCGGCATTGCGCGCCTTGAGCAGGGCATTTTCCGCAAAACTTGCGCCGGTTTCCGCTATTTCGCGGACCCCAAGTTGTGTCTGAGGCAGTACATCAATGCCACTGGATGCCAACAGACTTTGAAGTTCCCGCAGCTTGCCGGCATTGCCGGTGGCGAGCACTACCTTCATTGCGCCAGAGCTTCGCGTTGCGCTGCAATAAGACTGCCGATGCCTTCTGCAGCTAGGGCCAGCAGCTTGTCCAGTTCGTCATGCCGGAAAGCATGGCCTTCCGCGGTGCCCTGGATTTCCACGAAAGCGCCGGCGTCATTCATGACCACGTTCATATCCGTCTCCGCATGCGAATCCTCCTGATAATCGAGGTCGAGCAGCGGTTCGCCATCGACGATGCCCACGGAAACGGCCGCTACTGCTCCGTGCAATGGATCTTTTTTGAGCACGCCGCGTTTGCGCAATGTGCGCGTAGCATCCATCAGCGCCACGTATCCACCGGTGATGGCGGCGGTGCGGGTACCACCATCCGCCTGTAACACGTCGCAGTCGAGAGTGAGGGTGCGCTCGCCCAACGCTTCCAAGTCGACTACCGCGCGCAGGGCACGGCCGATGAGACGCTGGATTTCCAGCGTACGCCCGCCTTGTTTGCCTCGCGCGGCTTCTCGTTCGGTGCGCGTGTGGGTGGCACGTGGCAGCATGCCGTATTCCGCTGTAAGCCAGCCTTTGCCTGCACCCTTGAGGAATGCAGGTACGCGCTCATCCACGCTCGCCGTGCACAGTACATGGGTATCACCGAAGCACGACAGCACGGAACCTTCTGCGTGGCGGGTGTAGTGGCGGGTGAGCGTCACGGTACGCAATGTGTTATTGGCACGACCGTTACTGCGCATACGTGGCGACTCCTGTAATTGAGTGTGGTAGTCAATATGAAGCTGTGTCGCATCTGTAACAGGCTGATTCAATCCCGCCAACGCAAAGCCGCAGCCGTAACATTGTCGCTCATGGGGGTAGCGTGCAGCTCTGCTTCCATGGTCAGTGCCTCCAGCGTCGCCTTGAGCTCCAGACCTTCGCCTACGGCACGTGCCAATTGTGCATCACTGAGTGGAGCCCACAGACCATCAGAACACAACAGCACCACGTCGCCGATCAGCAGCGGGTGCGGATCCGAAATATCAATGGTGGGCAACTCCGGTTCACCGCCGAGGCATTGGTCAACAAAGTTGCGCAACGGATGTACCGCCAAATCAGCCTCGTCCAGCAAGCCTTGCTGCGCTAGGATTTCCACCGCGCTGTGATCGCGGGTACGCACGAGTACACGTGAGTCGCGGATGAAATACACCCGGCTGTCACCCACGTGTGCCCAGCGCACCATGCCGGCGCTGACGAGACAGGCGGTGATGGTGGTGCGCGGACGTAGCTCGGGATCCAGTTCGTCGCCCAGGGCCACCACCGCTTGATGCGCATCAATGATGCTGCGGCGCAGAAATTCGGCGGGTTCGGGAACATCGCTGCTGCTTTGGAATGCGCGCGCCAGGGTTTCCACAGCCGTTTCGGCCGCAATATCACCGCCCACGTGACCGCCCATGCCGTCTGCAACGGTCAGCAGGAGGCGGCTTTCCGAGCTTAGGATACGGACACGATCTTGGTTCTGATCGCGGTTACCCAGACGGGAGACTTGGGCTGTCTCGACTTTCACAAAAAGACCTTTCGGGTGTGCTGGCTAACGGCTGACAAGATAACTAGCTTATCATTTTGCTTTACCGCCACGGTGTTTCGACCGGGAGGGTTTTTATGATTTGCAGTATGACCGGCTTTGCACGGGCCGAGAATCGTGGTCCCGTCGGCACCCTGACCTGGGAACTGCGCACCGTCAACCATCGTTATCTGGATATCAGCCTGCGCCTGCCTGAAGAACTGCGTGCGTTGGAACCCGATTGCCGCGAACGCATCATGAAGCTGCTGCGTCGCGGAAAATGCGACGGCCAATTACGTTTTGAGCCGGGCGACGAGGGCGATCGTGTGCTGCAGGTGGATGAAGAAAGAGCCCGCGCGGTGGCGCAGGCAGCCGATAAAGTCGGAGCATTTCTGCGATTGGCAGCACCCGTGAGTGCGCTGGAATTGTTGCGTTGGCCGGGTGTGGTGGGCGAACCACCAACCGATGTGCAACGGGCCGGTTCGGAGGCGCTGCACCTTCTGGATGAAACCCTCGGCACGTTGACCGGCATGCGTGCGCGCGAAGGTGAACGTATCGCTGAATTGATGCGCGAGCGCGCGCAACAGATCAGCGCAATTGTCAGTGACATACGCGGCCACATCGGCGAACTCCGCGAGCAATTACACGCGAAACTGCGGGCCCGTTTCGAAGAACTGAAACTCAACGTGGATGAGGGCCGTCTGGAACAGGAACTGGTGCTGTTATTGCAGCGCCTCGATGTTTCCGAGGAGCTGGATCGGCTTGACAGCCACGTTACAGAACTGGAAAGCGGCCTCAACGGGAGCGATGCCGTCGGCCGGCGTCTCGACTTTCTCATGCAGGAATTCAACCGTGAGGCGAATACACTCGGCTCCAAATGTCAGGATAGCGCCGTCACCAAACGCGTGGTGGAATTGAAAGTACTGATCGAGCAGATGCGCGAGCAGGTTCAAAACCTTGAGTAAGCAGCCAGTACCCTCCTGCGGGCGCTTATTTCTGATCACTGCACCTTCCGGCGCTGGCAAAACCAGTCTGGTGCGTGAGTTGCTGCGCACTCATCCGAACCTGCGTTTTTCCATCTCCTATACTACCCGGCCCAGACGACCGAATGAAAATGACGGACGTGATTATCGTTTCGTGAACCAGGCGGAATTTGACCGCATGGTAGTGGCGGATGAATTCCTGGAACATGCACGGGTGTTCGATCATTGTTATGGCACGTCGCGCAAGGCCGTAGATGAAGAGCTAGCGCGTGGCCATGATGTCTTGCTCGAAATTGACTGGCAGGGTGCGCAGCAAGTGCACCGCGCCATGCCGGAGACTGTAAGCATATTCATACTGCCGCCCTCGCGGGAGGAGCTGGAGCGACGCTTGAAGACCCGCGGTACCGACAGTGAAACCGTCATTGCCCGGCGCCTTCGTGATGCGGTGACGGACATGTCCCACTGGCTTGAATTTGACTATGTGGTGGTGAATGACGATTTTGCCCAGGCCTTGGCTGCTTTGGAGAAGGTTATTGCCGGCCAGGGTGAAGCCAGTCGTGCCATCCGGCCTGATTTGCAGCCGCTGCTGGCTGCGCTCTTGGCGTGAGCCGTAACTCTCAGGTAAACTGAAAAGCCATGATTTTTTTGACATTTTTTAGAACCTTGGAGCACATATGGCGCGCGTCACGGTAGAAGACTGTCTCGATCACGTAGATAACCTGTTCCAGCTGGTGCTGGTGGCCAGCAAACGAGCCCGGCAACTGGCTCGCGGCGTAGAGCCGACGGTGCCTTGGGAGAATGACAAAGCCACGGTGGTGGCGCTGCGTGAAGTTGCCGCTGGCAATGTCGGCCCCGATATCCTGAACCAGGCGGAGCCACAAGTGGTGGAAGAACCAGTGGAACAGCAACCGGTTGTCATCATGGATGCGGAGGATCCGCTCTAAAGGACACCTCTAAAAATCGATCTTTATGTTTTCTGGGGGTGTTAGAAATGACCTCGGAAGCCTCATGTACTAGCGTGTACACTCTGGCTCCTCGGTCATTTCTGCCTACCCAGAAACCAAAATCTCTGATTTTTAAGAGGTACCCCAAACCGCGTTTAATTTCATGAACCAGCCCGCTTCCATCTTTGATCGTGTCCGAGGGAAGCGGACGGCTGGCATCGAAACGCTGCTTACCAAATTACGCAGCTACCTGCCACAAGCGCAGGTCGCCGAAGTGTATCAAGCCTACAAATTTGGCGCCCTCGCCCATGAGGGCCAGCGGCGCGTGTCCGGCGAGCCGTACATCTCGCATCCCGTTTCGGTAGCTACCATTCTTGCCGATCTGCACATGGATCATCACACCATCGAAGCGGCGCTGCTGCACGATGTCATCGAAGATACGCCGACACTGAAAGAAGAATTGATCACGCGCTTCGGCCAGGAAGTGGCGCAACTGGTGGACGGCGTCTCCAAGCTCACCCAGATCAAGTTCAACAGCCGCGAGCAGGCCCAGGCGGAGAATTTCCGCAAGATGGTGCTCGCCATGGTGGAGGACATTCGCGTGATCCTGGTGAAACTCGCGGACCGCCTGCACAACATGCGCACGCTCGGCGTCATGCCGCCGCCCAAACGCCGGCGCATCGCGCGTGAAACCCTGGAAATCTACGCGCCCATCGCCCATCGTTTGGGCATGAGTGCCGTGCGTCTAGAGCTGGAGGATCTGGGTTTCGAAGCGCTGCATCCGTTGCGTTACAAAGTGATCAGCAAACACCTCAAGCGTTCCCGCGGTCACCAGAAGGAAATGCTGAAGAAGATCAGCATAAGTCTCAACAACGCTCTGGAACGCGAACACATTGACGGAGTGGTGGCGGGACGCGAAAAACATTTGTACAGCATCTACCGCAAGATGCGTACCAAGGGTCTGTCCCTCAATGAGGTGCTGGACGTGTACGGTTTCCGCATTATCGTGGACAAAACCGACACTTGTTACCGCGTGCTCGGCATCGTGCACAATCTGTACAAACCTTCGCCAGGCAAATTCAAGGATTACATCGCCATCCCCAAGACCAACGGCTATCAATCCTTGCACACCGTGCTGATTGGTCCCCAGGGCGTGCCGCTGGAAGCGCAGATCCGTACCGCCGACATGGACAAGGTGGCCGCGTCCGGCATTGCCGCTCACTGGCTGTACAAGACCGGCGACGCCACCACCACGCCCACAGTGCGGGCGCGGGAATGGCTCAAGGATGTGATGGAGATGCAGCAGGGCGTAGGCAGTCCCCAGGAATTCCTGGAGAACGTCAAGGTGGATTTGTTCCCGGACGAGGTGTACGTGTTCACGCCCCAGGGCGACATCCACCGGCTGCCACGTGGCGCCACCGCGGTGGACTTCGCCTTTGCGGTGCACACTGATGTAGGCAACGCCTGCGTGGCAGCGAAAGTGAACCGCCGTCTGGTGCCGCTGCGCACGTCGCTGGAAAACGGCCAGACTGTGGAAATCATTACTGCGTCAAACGGCCGGCCCAATCCTGCGTGGCTGAACTTCGTAGTCACCGCGAAGGCGCGCGCCGGCGTGCGGCATTTCCTCAAAAACCTGCGCCGCGAGGATGCCGTTGAGCTGGGCCGGCGCCTGTTGGAGCGGTCGCTGGCTTCGCTGTCCATGAAACTGAACAAGGTTCCCGAAGCGCAGCTCGATGCGCTGGTCAAAGAGTTCAAGCTGGAAAACGCAGACGACATATTCGAGTCCATCGGCCTGGGCCAGCATCTGGCACCGCTGGTGGCGCGCCGTCTCATGCCCGCACATGCAGCCGAAAGCAAACCGGTCAAACCAGGCGCGCCGCTCGCCATCCACGGTACCGAAGGCATGGTCGTGAGTTTTGCACGTTGCTGCCGTCCCATTCCTGGCGACGGCATCATCGGCGTGCTCACATCCGGCAAAGGCATCGTCATCCACCGTGACGAATGCGGCAACCTGAACGAATACCGCAACCAGCCGGATAAATTGATCGAAGTGCAGTGGGAAAAACGCATCAAGCGCGATTTCCCGGTGGAGATCCGCGCCGATGTGGCCAATCAGCGCGGCGTATTGGCCACGGTTGCCGCCGCCATCGCGGAAATGGGTTCCAACATCGAACACGTGAACCAGCAGGAACGCGACGAACTGACTTCAGTGATCACCTTCGTATTCGGCGTCAAGGACCGTCAGCATCTGGCACGTACACTGAGAAAACTCCGCAGCCTGCCACAGGTGATGCGCATCCAGCGCATCCGCGCCTAGTTCTTGTTAATTGGATGACTCCTTGCTGGTCTTGATTGCCATCATCCCGTAGCGTCTTTACCGACCATCGCGACATCGCCTGATGCGTTCGGCCAAGGAGTGTCCACTGTTGTCCTCACCACCGCCCAGCCCTGGCATACACGTGGCCTGTAGCGGCCATGTACGCATCTTTATGCGCGTACGGACTTCCCCCGCTTGCGTCTTCCGGAATTGATTATGAGTCGAGCCGTTCAGTCCCGGGTGCCGGCGGTGGGTGCGGGTGTCTTCGGTACGTGCACAGGAATATCTCGTAGCAAGGCATGCAGGACCGTCGTATTAACCGAGGCGTGCAGATAATGTCCCGGCAGAGCGTCCAATGATTCATTCAGTGCATCAAAAATCTGATTATCTTGAGTCGACGCACATGCTGACCCCATTGCATCACATACGCCTTGTGTGTTTCTTGCACGTCCGGTTTCTCCAGCCAGCTGTAAGGCATCGTGGCCTTCGGAGTGTATTCGATTGGTGGCGCAGATGAGTGTTGACGTTATGTGGCTGCCAGTTTCGTGGTTCAGGCGGCAGACTACGACATTCGCTAATTTTGGATCGTCCGAATAAGGCTCTTGCAGTCCCTGTTTGATGATCTGCAGTACTTTGAGGATCATCGCTTGTCCGGTTACGTCAATCTTCCCGAGCTGCATGGTTTCAATCTTGTTTTCCCCGGTCACGATATTTTGTGCCGAGGCGGGCGCGAATAAGAGCCATGACAAACCCGCAAGCAGCAAGACTTGTGCGGGGATTAGATTTTTATGCGCGTGCATGTTGATATCCTCCATTATCCAAAGTTGTGAAACATGTCAGGAATGTGTGCTGGCTGCAGGTGCCGGAGTGGCAGGCGAAGCCGATGTGGGATAGGGGATTTTCTCCAGCAATGCGCGCAGGGCCGTGC
>JBOIBD010000078.1:0-11003 GCA_050739415.1 Gammaproteobacteria bacterium
ACCCAGGGATGTTCGATGGCCTCATCGCCCTGCACACCGAAGCGTTCCATGATGGCCTTCACCCGGTCGCCGGCGAAGATGCGCATGAGGTTGTCGTCGAGTCCCAAATAAAAGCGACTGGAACCGGGATCACCCTGGCGGCCGGAGCGGCCGCGCAACTGGTTATCTATGCGCCGTGATTCGTGGCGCTCGCTGCCGATGATGTGCAGACCACCCGCCGCCAGCACCGCGTCGTGACGCGTCTGCCATTCTTGGCGCAGATGCGTGCGTTGCGTGTCCGCAGTCTCGGGTGGCAGCGCCTTGAGTTCGGCTTCCAGGCTGCCGCCGAGCACGATGTCCGTGCCGCGGCCGGCCATGTTGGTGGCGATGGTGATGGTGCCGGGCTGACCGGCCTGAGCGATGATGTGGGCTTCGCGTTCGTGCTGCTTGGCATTCAGTACCTCGTGCTGGATTTTCTCCTTCTTGAGCAACGCCGACAGATATTCCGAAGTTTCGATGGAGGCTGTGCCCACCAACACTGGTTGACCGAGCTTGTGGGCCTCACGAATGTCCTCGATCACTGCCTGGAATTTGCCCTTGGTGGTGAGGTACACGTGGTCCGGCATGTCATTGCGGATCATGGGCTTGTTGGTCGGGACGACCACCACTTCCAGACCATAGATTTCGTGGAATTCCGCAGCTTCAGTATCCGCTGTGCCGGTCATGCCGGCGAGCTTTTTGTATAGACGGAAATAATTCTGGAAAGTAATCGACGCCAGCGTCTGGTTTTCAGCCTGGATCTTCACACCTTCCTTGGCCTCGATCGCCTGATGCAGGCCTTCCGACCAGCGCCGGCCGGGCATGGTGCGGCCGGTAAATTCATCCACGATCACCACTTCACCGTCTTTGACGATGTAATCCACCTCGCGGTGGTACAGCGCATGGGCGCGCAGGGCCGCATTAATTTGGTGCATGAGCATGATGTTGGAGGCGTCGTAAAGCGATTCACCCCCCTTGAGCAAGCCGGCCTTGGTCAACATCTCCTCGATGCGTTCGTGACCGTCCTCGGTGAGATACACCTGCTTGGTTTTCTCATCTACGCTGTAGTCACCTGGACCCTCCTCTTCCTCCTGCTTCGTCAGTTGCGGCACCAACAAGTTCACCTTGCGGTACAACTCGGTGTTGTCCTCCACCGCACCGGAAATAATGAGCGGTGTGCGCGCTTCGTCAATCAAGATCGAATCCACCTCGTCCACGATGGCGTAATACAGTTCGCGTTGTGCCTTGTCCTCGAGGCGGAACGCCATGTTGTCACGCAGATAATCGAAACCGAATTCGTTGTTGGTGCCGTAGGTAATATCGGCGCCATAAGCGGCCTGTTTCGTAGCTGGATCCTGGCCGACCAGAATCACACCCACGCTCATGCCCAAAGCTTCATATACCGGCCGCATCCAATCGGCATCGCGCTGCGCCAGGTAATCGTTCACCGTCACCACGTGCACGCCGCGACCGGGAATAGCATTGAGATACACGGTGAGCGTCGCCACCAGAGTCTTGCCTTCACCGGTACGCATTTCGGCGATCTTGCCGCGGTGCAGCACCATGCCACCGATAAGCTGTACATCGAAGTGACGCATGCTGAGGTTGCGACACGCCGCCTCGCGCACTGCCGCGAAGGCTTCCGGCAACAGGTCGTCGAGGCTTTCACCCTTGGCATGGCGCTCACGAAATTCCGCGGTTTTGGCCTTGAGGGCCTCATCGGACAACGCCTGCATCTGCGGTTCCAGGGTGTTGATGTGCGCAACCGCGCGGTGCATGTTGTGCACCAGACGCTCATTGCGGCTACCGAACACTTTTTTCAGGAGACTATTCGCCATGGTTTTATCCGTGTATTTCAGCTCGAATGCTGCTTGATCGTCACGCCCGCAAGTCTGCATGCCATATAGGCACTCCGGCCTTGTTTCAAGGCGGGTCGGGTCAGGGCACAAGCCGCGGAAGAAGGCCGCGGACAGGAGGCGGGATTAAATTACAGTCGAAAAGCCAGGGAATGGGCTTTTCGTGGTCCTGTCAGTCCAGACTCCGGGGCATCACGGCCACCCGCAGCCGCCCCGAGGCATTCACAAACTGTGCCGGGTTGATCGGCTTACCATTGTATAAGACTTCAAAGTGCACGTGGGGACCGGTAGAGCGCCCGGTGGAGCCCAGCAAAGCGATTTCCTCACCTTTCTTCACCACCTCGCCAACATGCACCAGGACCTTTTCGCTGTGGCCGTATAAGGTGGCATAACCATTGCCGTGGTCGATCTCAACCATGTTGCCATAACCGGAACGCGGCCCGGCCCAAGTCACGACCCCGGCGGCCACCGCCTTTACCGGCTCGCCCTCGGGGCCGGCGAAATCAATGCCCGGATGAAACGACAGCTCACCGGTAAACGGATCAATGCGCATGCCGAAGGGTGAACTCTCATAACCTTCCACCACCGGCGGACCCGAAGGCCTGGCCTGCAACTGAACGTTGCGGTTCATGAGCAGGCTGTCCAGCACCGTGAGTTGCTGCTCGCGGTTGTTAATCTGCTCCGAAAGCTGATCAAGGTTGTCGAGGAAGTCCGGCAGCGTCACATGTTGCACCGGTCCGCTGACTTCTGGTCCGCCCTCGGCGGGTGGTGCGCTGAAATTAAATTCACCCTTTTTCAGTCCCGCCATGTGCGTAAGCTGCTGACCCAGGGCATCCAGACGCATGATGTGCGCCTGCAATGCGCTCACTTTTGCGGACAGCGCATCGATATTGGCCTGTGCGGCCTGTTTCGCGCGGGTCACTTCCTGCGCCTGGGTGCTGAACTGGGCTTTCAACGCCAGAACGTGGCCTGATGGCTGGGCGAACCAGCTGGCCACACCGAAACCTGCCAGGAACAAAGTGGTACCCGCCAAGACAGCCAAGGCAGCAATACCCACAACGATCTTTGGCTTGGCCAGATCCAACTGGCGCAAGCGCCCATGTTTTACGAATAGTATAAGATTCATACGTCATTTCCCCGGGTTGCTTGACTCATGGCAAAACCCAAATCCCATTCCCTCGACGCGCTGCTCACTGGCAGCTCCCAACTCAAATTCTTGACAGCGCAGGCCCGCCAGCTCACACGTTTGCGTGACAAACTACGCCGTCAGCTGCCGCCCGCGTTGGCATCCCATTGTCTCGGTGCCGAACTGGAAGCCGGCACACTGGTCATCTATATGGACAGTGCTGCAGCTGCAATGCCTGTCCGCTATCAGCAGCGTGAACTAATACACAAACTCGCCGGCGATCATCTGTCCTGCACCGCTATCAAGGTGCAGATTCTGCCGGAACCGCCGCTGGCTCCCGAAGCCAAACCGGTCAGACCGGCATTATCAGATCCAGTGCGACAAATCCTCGAAAACACCGCAGCAAATCTCGAGGAAGGCCGGCTCAGCGATTCTTTGAAGCGACTCGCCCGTGGTCGCACATCGCGGCAGTAACAATTCTTATCGCATCAATCCTGTGAAATACTAACTACTGGCAGGTCGTCGCCAAATACCCTGTGCCTACTGTGCGTGCACCGGCGTCATGTACGAAATCGGCGCCGCCGCTGGATCATCGAAAGTGACTTCTTCCCAGGCCGACTGCTTCGCCAACAATGCGCGCAGCAGGGTATTGTTGAGGCCATGGCCGGACTTGTAAGCGCTGAACGCACCAATCAGGCTGTGACCGAGCAGATACAGGTCACCGATGGAATCGAGGATCTTGTGCTTGACGAACTCGTCCTCGTAACGCAGCCCGTCCTCGTTGAGAATCCGGTAATCATCCAGCGCGATGGCATTGTCGAGTGATGCGCCCAAGGTCAGATGCTTGTGACGCAGCATCTCGATGTCGCGCATGAACCCGAAGGTGCGCGCGCGGCTTACTTCTTTCACAAAAGACGTGGTGGAGAAATCCACCGTGGCCATCTGAGTATGCTTCTTGAAGATGGGATGATCGAAATCGATCTGAAAACTGACTTTGAATCCGTCGAATGGTTCGAAGCGCGCCCACTTGTCACCCTCGCGCACTTCCAGATTATCGCGGATGCGGATGAAGCGCTTGTGCGCATTCTGTTCCTCGATGCCGGCGGATTGCAGCAGGAACACAAATGGTCCCGCACTACCGTCCATGATGGGCACTTCCGCGGCGCTCAAATCCACATAAGCATTGTCTATGCCGAGACCTGCAAATGCAGAGAGTAAATGTTCCACTGTGGAAACACGTACGTCGCCGTTCACCAGAGTCGTGCCCAGCATCGTGTCGCCGACATGCTCCGCAGTGGCGCGGATTTCGACTGGATTTTCCAGATCCACCCGGCGAAACAGCACTCCGGTATTGGGTGCTGCCGGACGCAGGGTCATGTAGACCTTTTCACCGGTATGCAAACCTACGCCAGTGGCGCGGATGGAATTCTTGAGCGTACGCTGCTTCAGCATGCCTTCGTAATACCCGTTCTACCAGGACCTCGTCCGTGCCCCGCGCCTGCAAACAGGCGTTTCATCAGTAACGCGGCACCCGGCTCACAGCCGACTCCCGCCCATTTATAGTTTTTGTGACCGCGTACGGTAGCACAAGCCTTGCGGGCCTAACAAGGTTTTCAGGCCATTAGCCGGTTCCCTAGAGTCAGTCCAGCCATAGTCAGTCCGCCTGCCTGCGCAGGAAGGCCGGAATGTCCAGATATTCCTGGCTCTGAGGATCCAGGTCGTCTTTTTCCCGTTGCCGCACGTACGCGGGCCGTTCGAGCTTCTTCCAGTCGGGCCGGTCATCGCTACCGGTACGCGCCAGTGGCACCAATTGCGGGGTGGCCATGGGCACCGGTTTCACCACCGGCGCGGCTTGAATCTGTGGCCGGCTCAGACCAGTCGCCACCACTGTCACCCGGATTTCATCGCTCATAGACGGATCCAGCACCGTGCCTACCTTGATAGAGGCATCATCCACTGCATAACTGTGGGCGATATCCATGACTTCCTCGTACTCGCCCATCGTCAGATCCATGCCGGCGGTGATGTTCACCAAGATGCCGCGAGCGCCTTGCAAGTTGACGTTCTCCAATAAGGGACTGGTGACGGCCGCTTCCGTGGCCTTCTTGGCGCGCTCCAGGCCGTTGGCCTGACCCGTGCCCATCATGGCCATACCCATCTCCGCCATGACCGTGCGCACATCGGCGAAGTCCAGGTTCATGAGACCCGGCCGGGTGATGATGTCGGCGATCCCACGCACCGCCCCGTGCAATACCTCATTGGCCGACTGGAAAGCCTGCAACATCGGAATGTCACGGCCCAGCACCGCTGACAACTTCTCGTTGGGAATCACGATGAGCGAATCCACATACTGCGCG
This sequence comes from Gammaproteobacteria bacterium, assembly GCA_050739415.1. Classification (GTDB taxonomy): domain Bacteria; phylum Pseudomonadota; class Gammaproteobacteria; order Natronospirales; family REEB76; genus REEB76. The sequence goes on from JBOIBD010000078.1 coordinate 5,358, forward strand.
AGTTCCGCAAGTCCCTGCTCCGCCACCTTCATGCGTTTGCTGCCTTCGTGTGGAAACGGCTTGGTCACTACCGCCACCACCAGCACATCGAGTTCCTTCGCGACCTGCGCCACCACCGGCGCTGCACCGGTACCGGTACCGCCGCCCATGCCGGCGGTGATGAATACCATATCGCTGCCACGCAACACTTCTTCCAGACGATCGCGATCTTCCAGCGCGGCCTGTTTGCCAGTTTCCGGATTCGAACCGGCGCCCAGCCCACGGGTAAGATTGCTACCGATTTGCAAGGTGGTGCGTGCGTTGATTTTCTTCAACACTTGCGCGTCGGTATTGATGGCGATGAAATCCACGCCTTCGATGCCGCTCGCCACCATGTGCTGTACGGCGTTGCCGCCGCCACCGCCCACGCCGATCACCTTGATGACGGCGCTCTGATTAACGTCCTCTTCGATTGTCCAGTTCATATCCCGGTCTCCTCTGCACGTTTAAAAAAATAAAACACCATTCAAAACGAACCCTGAAACCACTGCTTCATCCTTTGCCACACATCTTTCACATTCACATTGCCTGTGTTGCGCCGTTGGCTGCCGTCGCGCGGCAGACTTTGTGCGCCAAACAACAGCAAACCTACGCCAGTGGCGTGTATCGGATTGCGTACAACGTCCAGCAAGCCGGTGACGTACTGAGGCACACCCAATCGCACCGGCGCATGAAAGACTTCTTCGGCGAGTTCTACCGCGCCTTCCATCTTGGCGCTGCCGCCGGTGAGCACGATGCCGGCCGGTACCGCGTCCTCAAAACCGCTGCGCCGCAGTTCCGCCTGCACCAGGCTGAACAATTCCTCGTAACGAGGCTCCACGACTTCGGCAAGCGTCTGGCGCGCCAGCCTGCGCGGTGGACGCTCACCCACGCTAGGCACTTCGATGGTCTCGTCGGCGCTCGCGAGCTGCGGCAGCGCGCAGGCATATTTGATCTTGATTTCCTCGGCATGATGGGTCGGCGTACGCAGCGCCACCGCGATGTCATTGGTGACCTGATCACCGGCGATGGGTATCACGGCGGTGTGACGGATGGCGCCATCGGTAAACACCGCGATGTCGGTGGTACCGCCGCCTATGTCCACCAGGCACACGCCCAGTTCCTTTTCGTCCTCGTTGAGCACCGCGTAACTGGAGGCGATCTGCTCCAGAATGATGTCGTCTACCTTGAGGCCGCAGCGCTCCACGCAGCGCACAATGTTCTGAGCCGCGCTCATGGCGCCGGTGACAATGTGCACATGCACTTCCAGACGCACGCCGGACATGCCGATGGGTTCGCGGATGCCATCCTGGCCATCAATCACGAAATCCTGGGGCAGGATGTGCAATATCCGCTGATCCGCTGGGATGCTCACGGCACGCGCTGCGTCAATAACGCGCTCCACGTCGCCGGACGTGACTTCCTTGTCGCGGATCGCCACCACACCATGTGAATTCAGGCTACGCACATGGCTGCCCGCGATGCCGGCGTACACCGAATGGATTTGGCAACCGGCCATGAGTTCAGCTTCCGCCACCGCGCGCTGGATGGATTGCACTGTGGACTCGATGTTCACCACCACGCCGCGCTTCAGTCCGCGCGAAGGGTGCGAGCCGATGCCTATAATCTCGACGCCGCGATCCGGCAGTATCTCGCCGACGATGGCCACCACTTTCGAGGTGCCCACGTCCAGGCCCACAATCAATTGCTTGTCGGTCTTTCTAGACATTCGGTCCAACCTCGTTGTGTTGTGTACTGCCGCTGGCGGGCAAGCTCCTCAGGCCGACGGCGAACCCATTGGTGTAACGCATATCCACATAGCTCACGCTCGTGAGTTTGTTGCTCAGCGTCGGCAGCGCCACAGCCGCGAAACGTTCCAGACGCAGCTCCGCGTCCTCACGGCCGAGACGCACTTCGATTCCGTTGCTCAGTTCCAGTGTGGCATCGCCGCGCGCATCCACAGTCAATTGCAGGATCGCGAGTCCCCGCGGCGTCAACACAGAGGCAAAGGTATCGAATTGCGTTAACACATCCTGACTGCTGCCTTCGGGCCCCGTGAGCAGGGGCAACTTCGGCCAGGCGTTCCCGCCGGAATGCACAAACACTTTGCCTTGTGCATCCATCAAGCCGTCGCCGTTCCAGCGGGCCACCGGCGCTTCTTCGGTGATATCTATATAGAGTGTATGTGGCCAACTGCGCCGCACGGCGGCGTTGGCCACCCACGGCACCGCCTGCACTGTGTTTTGCACCGCTTCCACGTTGGTAGTAAAGAAGCCACCGCCCAGGCTCGACATCACCGCGGCCCGCACCACCTGCGGTTGTACGTGTTCGAGTTTTCCGGGAATCACCAGCACCGTAAGCGCCGGACCTTCCAGTAACGGTTTGGCGTAATGCACCGCCAGTACGATCACCGCAACCAGCGCAATCAGTGACGCGCCAACTCTGAACAACAAACGCCGTGGCATTCCGCCGGTGCGTTGAGAAGTACGACGCGTCATGTTTTGTGCCCCACTTTAGGCGCAGGCTTGACATACTTGCCTGCCAGGTACTTGGGCAAGTCCGCCGCTACGGCGCCGATGTCGCCCGCACCCAGCGTCAGTAACAGATCGCCGTCCTTGAGCACATCCAGCAGGGCGTCCGGCAAATCCCGGCTGTGCGCCACGAACACCGGATCCACCCGGCCACGATTGCGAATCGAGCGCGCCAGCGCGCGCCCATCGGCGCCAGCGATGGGCGTTTCACCCGCGGCATATACGTCCAGCAGCACCAGTGCATCCGTGTGGGACAGCACTTCGGCAAAATCCTCGAAGAGATCACGTGTACGTGTATAGCGGTGTGGCTGGAACGCTACTACCAGGCGGCGTGACGGCCAGCCTTCGCGCGCCGCTTGTAATGTCGCAGCCAGTTCCCGCGGATGGTGGCCGTAATCGTCTACTAGCATGACCATGCCGTTAGGGATTTTGATCTCACCGTGAATCTGGAAGCGTCGACCCACGCCCTGGAAACCAGCCAGCGCTTTGAACACCGCGTTATCGCCAACCCCGATATCACGGGCAACCGCAACGGCGGCGAGCGCATTGAGCACGTTATGCCGGCCAGCGAGATTGAGCGTCATCTCGAGCGGTGTTTCCTGTTCCGGCTGCCACAGTTTGAAATGCGTCTTGTGACCTTCACGGCGGATATCACTGGCACGATAATCTGCGGCCTCATTGAAACCGTATGTAACCACAGGCCGTGACACCTCCGGCAGGATGTTGCACACTTCCGCATCATCCAGACACAGCACCGCCAGACCGTAGAACGGCAGGTGATGTAGGAACTCGATGAAGGTGCTGCGCAGGCGGGTGAAATCTCCGCCATAGGTGCCGAGGTGATCCGCATCTATGTTGGTGACCACCGCTACTAGCGGTTGCAGGTACAAAAACGACGCGTCGCTTTCGTCGGCTTCGGCTACCAGATAGCGGCCGGTGCCAAGACGTGCATTCACGCCCGCGCTGATGAGCCGTCCGCCGATGACAAAAGTCGGATCAAGGCCACCTTCCGATAACGCACTTGCCACCAGACTCGTGGTGGTGGTTTTGCCGTGAGTGCCGGCGATGGCAATGCCAAAGCGAAAGCGCATGAGTTCCGCGAGCATCTCGGCGCGCCGCACCAGTGGAATATGCTGTGTGCGCGCCGCTGCGACTTCTACGTTTTCTTCGGTCACGGCGCTGGAAATCACCACCACGTCCGCATCTGAAACGTTTTCCGCCTGATGGCCCAATACCACCTGTGCGCCCAGGCCGGTGAGCCGTCGGGTGATGGCGTTTTCCCTCAAATCGGAGCCGCTCACGCGATAACCGAGATTGATGAGCACTTCAGCGATGCCACCCATGCCGGCGCCGCCGATACCGACGAAATGAATGCGGCGGATGCGGCGCATGAGCTCGTTCATGCGAGTCCTCCCACCTGCAAGCAGATATTGGTAACCTTCGCTGCAGCATCGGGTTTTGCGCACGCCCGTGCGTGTATTGCCATGTCCAATAAATGCGGCCGGTCACTCAACAGCCGCTCCAGCAAAGGCGCGAGCGTGAGCGGTGAGAGTTGCGACTGCGCGACTGTTTCAGCTGCGCCCGCATTCACAAGAAATTGCGCATTGCGGGTCTGATGGTCATCCACCGCTGCGGCGAACGGTACCAACACCGCGCCCAATCCCGCAGCCGCGAGTTCCGCGACGGTCAAGGCACCGGCTCGACACACGGCCAGATCCGCCCAGGCATACGCGGCTGCCATGTCTTCGATGAAGGGCACAACGCGCGCATGTAGTCCGTGCGATTTATAAGCCGCTGCGACACTTTCAGCGTCACGTACACCAGTCTGATGCCAGATCTCTGGAGGTTGCGCCAAACTTAATCGCACCAGCGCCGCCGGGAGCATATCGTTCAGTACTTTCGCGCCCTGACTGCCGCCAATCACCAGCAAACGCATCGAGCCGCTGCGCGCTGCAAAACGCATTTCAGGAACAGGCAATGTCGCAATCGCGCCGCGCACTGGATTGCCCACGTACTGCGCATGTCGCGATGCCATGAAACTACCTGGGAAACCTTCCAGCACCCGCTTTGCAACATGGCTCAAGACACGATTGGTAAAACCCGGGACGGCGTTTTGTTCGTGCAGCACCAACGGATACCCTAGCAAGCGCGCCGCGAGTCCGCCCGGCCCACTGGCGAATCCGCCCATGCCCAGCACCGCATCCGGGCGCCAGCGTTTGAGAATACCGGACGCTTGCTGCACGCCACGGGCGATACACAACGGCGCCCTGAGCCAAGTGCCGAGGCCCTTGCCGCGGATGCCGCCTACTTCGATCCATTCGATGGGGATGCCGGCAGCCGGCACTACCCGCGCTTCCAAACCCTGGCGTGTACCAATCCACGTCACCTCATGGCCGCGCGCGCGTAGCACCTCCGCCACCGCCAGTGCGGGGAAAACATGACCACCGGTACCGCCTGCCATAATCACAATTTTCATTTCTCCATCTCGATGCTCACGCACGATCCTCACGCTCCAACCAGGAGCGGCCAGCACGCGTTTCCATATCCACGCGCAAAATCAGGCCAATGGCGGCGCAAATCACGATGAGACTGCTGCCGCCGTAACTCATGAGCGGCAGCGTCAAGCCTTTCGTTGGCAGCACACCCACGTTCACACCCATATTGATGAATGCCTGCAACCCGATCCAAAGTCCCAGGCCGAAAGCCAGATACGCGCCGAACATCAGACCCTTCTTTGCGGCGCGGCGCGCAATCACGACGGCGCGCCAGGTGAAAACGAAATACAGCAGGATGACCACGAGGCAGCCCAGCAGTCCCAGCTCTTCTGCCAGCACCGCGAACAGGAAATCCGTATGCGCTTCCGGCAGATAGAAAAGTTTTTGCACGCTCTCACCTAGACCCACGCCGAAGAAACCGCCGCGGCCGATGGCGATCAGCGACTGGGTCAACTGGAAGCCACTGTCGAAGGGATGGCTCCAGGGGTGCAGGAAGCCGGTGATGCGTTCCAGACGATAAGGCGAAGCTACCGCCAGCACGATGAACCCTACCGCGCCCAACACCAGAAACAGGACGAAGTCCCGCAGACGCGCACCGCCGA
>JBOIBD010000079.1:0-10972 GCA_050739415.1 Gammaproteobacteria bacterium
CTTGATGGCGGCGATGGCACAAAACCTGCGCCGCATGGCGAAACGCCTGGCTCACGCGCCGCCGCAGACCTTAAAGTACGCACCGGCCTAGCAGAATGAACCCACCCGCAAGCGATTAGAATAATCAAAATCAAAAACCGGCAACCAGCCGGTCCCAGAACATCCCCACTTATATATTCGATCTCGACCTTCCACTGATTCGCACTGAGTTTTTCAACAGAATAGACCGGTAGCAGGCATAAATACAGATCACCTACCACACTTCACCAAACGGCCGTACTTCCACTTCAAAACTCCAGGCGGAACGTGGTTGCTGTGTAAGCCAATATACACTCGCGGCTACATCATCGGGTTTGACGAAGAAGCTATCCGGTTTGTCGGGCATACGCTCGCGGGTGCGCGGCAGGTCCACGACGCCGTCAATCACCACCAGCGCTACGTGGATGCCTTCCGGCCACAGATGACGCGCCATGGATTCTGCGAGTGTGCGTTGCGCGGCTTTCGCTTGTGCAAATGCTGCCGCCTTCGCGCCACCACGTCGCGAGGCGGTGGCGCCGATAAAAATTATGCTGCCAGCGCCGCGCTGTTTCATGGCGGGGATCACTTCGCGGGCAGCGGCGAAGGCGCCGAGCGTGTTCACGCGCCAGGCCATTTCAAGATCGCGAGTACCCACTTCTTCTACATTGCCCCAAGTACCGGAGCCGGCGTTGTACACCAGTACGTCCACATCGCCCAGTTCCTTGCGGATGCGGCCAAAGGTGTCTTTGATCGCTTCCGGATCGGATGCGTCGCAGGAATAAGCACGTGCGCCACCCAGTTTGGCGGCGAGTTTGTCAGTGAAATCATTGCTGCGGGCGAGAAGGGCCAGAGCGTAGCCTTCGGATGCGAAGCGCCGCGCGATGGCGGCACCGTTGCCGGGGCCGACGCCGATTACCGCGCATACGGGTTTTGTCATGTGAACTTCCTCCTCAAGACGGGAACTGGCGGAGGGAATCTGGCCTCCATCATACCTAGAGAAATAAATGGATGCCTGCCGCGGTCTAGATGTACGCTGCCTCCACAGGGGCTGAATAGCCGTATAACATACATAGGTCCAAGACAATGAAAGTCCTCAAGAAATCCCTGTTTGCCGTTACGCTGATGCTGCTGGCGGGCGTGATAGTCACCGGTCTGCGCTGGATGGGCGGGCTGAATACCGTGCCGCTGGCATTGGCTGCAGACATGCCGTCGCTGGCCGGCAAACAGGCCGCGCCGGCATTTCCCGCCGGGCTCGACTGGATCAACACCGGCGGCAGACCGGTGACGATCAAGGAACTGCGCGGCAAGGTGGTGCTGCTGGATTTCTGGACCTACGGTTGCATCAATTGTTTCCACATCATTCCCGATCTGGAAAAGCTGCAGAAGAATTACGGTAGCAAGTTGGTCATCATCGGCGTGCATTCCGCCAAGTTTGCCACCGAGCGCAAGACCGCCCACATCGAAGCCGTAGTGTTGCGTTACGGAATCGATCATCCGGTCGTGAACGACAAAAACATGCAGATCTGGAATGCATACGGCGCAGAAGGCTGGCCGACGCTGACGGTGATTGATCCTGCCGGCAATGTCGTCGGCCAGGTATCCGGTGAGGGTCATTACGACTTGTTGAACAAAGTCATTGGCAGCCTGACGAAAGAATTTGCAGCCAAGGGCGAGATCAATGACAAGCCTTTGTGGTTCAGCGGAATTCATCTCGAAATGCCCAACACCACCTTGCTGTTTCCCGGCAAGGTGCTGGCGGATCCGGCGCACGACCGGCTGTTCATCGCCGATTCCAATCACAACCGCATCGTGGTGACGACACTTGCCGGCAAGGTGCTGGCCGTGATCGGCAACGGCACGGCTGGATTGAAAAACGGTGCATATTCCTTCGCGGAATTCCATTATCCGCAGGGCATGAGTCTCGCCGATTCGAATACCTTGTATGTGGCGGACACTGATAACAATGCGATCCGCAAGATTGATCTCGCGAAGCACACCGTAACCACGGTGGCGGGTGATGGCAAGCAAACCTACATGACCAATCCTTCCCTGTCGGCGCAGGGTGCAGAACTGAATACACCGTGGGCAGTGCTGTGGCATGACGGCCTGCTGTACATCGCCATGGCTGGCCAGCACCAGTTGTGGACGTATGATCCCGTGTCGCAGACCATCCGCCTGTACGCAGGTAGTGGCATGGAAGGCATCAGCGACGGTTCCCTGAACGAGGCGAGTTTTGCTCAATCCAGCGGACTCACCACGGATGGTCAGGTCATGTATGTGGCCGATCCGGAAGCAAGCGCAGTCCGTGCGGTCGGCTTCGGTCCCGGCGCGCAGGTGCACACACTGGTTGGCACGGGCCTGTTTGATTTCGGCGACGTGGACGGCGTGGGCGATCACGTGCGTTTGCAGCATGATCTCGGCATCGCCTGGCACGACGGGAAACTTTATATAGCGGACACCTACAACAGCAAGATCAAGGTGCTGGATCCGGAAACCCGGCGCGTAACCACGTTCGCCGGCGGTGATGGCCAATTCGACGAACCGGGCGGTCTGAGTGCCGGAGCTGACAATTTATATGTGGCCGATACCGACCACAACCGCATCGCGGTAGTGAACCTTAAGACCGGCAAAATCAGCACCCTGAAACTCACTGATCCGGCCCAGCTGCTGACGCGGCCATAGGCAACCAGCAGGGTGCCGCAGCGGCCGTGCAGGTCCGGCGGCTTTTGACTACACTGGAGCCATGTCCAGTACCAGACCCATTGTCAAAAACGCCGACCATAAACTGTCGCTGCTGCAAGTGCTTACCTGGCTGGAAGCCGACGGCATGCTTACCACTGAGCGGGTCGCCCTACTGCGTGGACTTGCTCAGCGGGGCGCCTACGACGATCAACACCCACTTTCGGTAATAGGTAAACGCGGCTGGCAGGATGCCCGCCCACCGAATGCGCCACTCACCATTGAAAGCCTGACCGTTTGGTTGGCCCAGAAAGTCAAGCTTCCGTATTTCCGTATTGACCCGCTGAAACTCGACATGCGCCGCATCACCGGCGTGGTTTCCCAGGGCTATGCCTCACGCTTCAAGGTGCTGCCGGTGGAAGTCACGGGAGATGAGATCGTGGTGGCCACGGCCGAACCGTACGATCGCGAATGGGAACGCGAGATCAACCAGATCCAGAAGAAAAAAATCAAACGGGTGATATCCAACCCGGAGGACATCAACCGCTATCTGGTGGAGTTCTATTCGATTTCACGTTCGGTGATTGGCGCTGAGAGCCAGAATCTTGGCACCGCCGCCACCGGCATCCAGAATTTCGAACAACTCATAGAGATGAGTCGTTCCGGCAAACTCGATGTCAATGATCAGCACGTGGTCAGCATCGTAGACTGGCTATTGCAATACGCGTTCGATCAACGCGCCAGCGACATCCACATTGAGCCGCGCCGGGATGCGGGACTGATCCGCTTCCGCATCGACGGCGTGCTGCACCAGGTTTATCAGTTTCCATCCGCAGTGCTGACACCAGTCACTAGCCGTATCAAGATCCTGGCGCGCATGGACATCGCCGAGAAACGCCGCCCGCAGGATGGGCGCATTAAAACGCGCAATAACGACGGCCAGGAAGTGGAATTGCGTATCTCCAGCATGCCGACCGCGTTTGGCGAGAAACTGGTGATGCGCATCTTCGATCCCACGGTGTTGCTGCGCACCTATCGCGAGCTCGGCATCTCAGAGCCGGATGAGAAATTCTGGCAAGCAATGATCGACAACCCCCATGGCATTATCCTGGTGACCGGGCCCACCGGTTCCGGTAAAACCACCACGCTGTATACCACCCTCAAACAGCTCGCCAAACCGGATGTGAACGTATGCACGGTGGAAGACCCTATCGAGATGGTGGATCCGGCGCTCAACCAGATGCAGGTACAGACCAATATCGATCTCACCTTCGCCAACGGCGTACGCACGCTGCTGCGGCAGGATCCGGACATCATCATGATCGGCGAAATCCGCGACGCGGAGACTGCCGAGATGGCAGTGCAAGCATCGCTTACGGGCCATCTGGTGTTGTCCACGCTGCACACCAATGATGCACCCACATCCATCAGCCGCCTATTGGATCTGGGCGTGCCACCATTCCTCCTGCAGTCCACATTGCTGGCGGTGATTGCCCAGCGGCTGGTGCGCACCCTGTGCCCAAATTGCAAGCAGGAAGCGGAGCTGAGTGACGAGGAATGGGAAACCCTGGTCACACCCTGGAAAGCACCGAATCCGAAGCGGATGTATAAGGCAGTGGGCTGTATGGAATGCCGCAATACAGGTTACAAGGGGCGCATCGGCCTGTATGAGATGTTGAGTTTCTCCACGGCGATCAAGAGACTGATTACTACTGATTTTGACATGGATGGGCTGCGCCAAGAGGCGATCCGCAGTGGCATGAAACCCTTGCGTCTGCGCGGCGCACAAAAAGTCGCGGAAGGCGTGACCACGATTGAGGAAGTGTTGCGCGTGGTGCCGGCGCCCACCACGTATTATTGAAGAATGCGGTTCTTCTAGTTCAGCTTTCTCCGGTTTTTATTCGTATCCATTGGGGTTCATCACATGGCGCAGCAGGACTGGAGACAGCTGCTTGCACCCGGACTCATCCAGCTGGGGGTGGAGTTGCCTGATGATGGTGCGGTAAAACTGCTGACGTTCATCGAATTGCTGGTTAAATGGAATGCGGCCTACAACTTGACGGCAGTGCGCGAACCCACAGAGATGGTGAGCAAACACCTGCTAGACAGTCTCACGCTAGCCCCGTACCTGCATGGCAAGTCAATTCTGGATGTCGGTACCGGCGCAGGCCTGCCGGGTATTCCGCTGGCCATCGCCTTGCCGGACCGGCATTTCACGCTGCTGGATAGTAATGGCAAGAAGACGCGCTTTCTAACCCACGCGGCCACCGCGCTGGGTTTGAAGAACGTGGATGTGGTGCAGGTGCGGGCGGAGGACTACCGCCCGAAAGAACCCTTTGATACCGTAACCAGCCGCGCCTTCGCGTCGCTGGCGGATTTCCTAGAATTAACCGTGCATTTGTGCACGCCTGGCGGCTACTGGCTAGCCATGAAAGGCGAGCCACCGGATGACGAATTGAGGGCATTGCCCGCCGGATTCCGGTTAGTTGCACTGCATCCGGTACACGTGCCGGGACTGGATGCGCAGCGTTGCGTGGTAAAAATCGAAAGGCAGGTGCTGCGTTCAGGGTGCTGAGTGCTGCGTGGGAACGCGGGCCGTTAATCTTTACGCAGCACGCAGCACGCAGCACAAGGTAACATTTACTTCATGGGCAGAATCATAGCCATCACCAATCAGAAAGGCGGTGTCGGTAAGACCACCACCGCCGTGAATCTCGCCGCGTCGCTTGCGGCCACCAAGCGGCGTGTGCTACTGGTGGATGTAGATCCACAGGGCAACGCCACCATGGGCTGCGGTGTGGACAAACACACGCTTACCTGTGGCGCCTATGAAGTGCTCATGGACGATGCGAAAATCGGCGAAGCCGTGGTTGAAGTAAAAGCCTGCGGCTTCAGTCTGCTTCCGGCCAACAGCGATTTGACGGCTGCGGAAGTGAGTCTCATGGCTGTGGAGCGCCGCGAAAGCCGTTTGCGCGATGCGCTCGCCGATATGCACGGGGATTTTGATTACATCCTGATTGATTGTCCGCCCTCGCTCAACATGCTCACGGTCAATGCGCTGGTGGCGGCAGACAGCGTGCTGATTCCCATGCAATGCGAGTACTACGCGCTGGAAGGACTGTCGGCCCTGATGTCGACCATCGAGCGCCTGAAGCATATCAATCCACATCTGGAGGTCGAAGGCCTGTTGCGCACCATGTTCGATCCGCGCAACAACCTCGCAAATGAAGTGTCTTCGCAGCTCATCTTGCATTTTGGCAGTAAGGTTTATAACACCATCATTCCGCGTAACGTGCGTCTGGCGGAAGCGCCGAGTTTTGGATTGCCGGCGCTCAAACACGATGCCGCGTCTCGCGGTGCGCTCGCGTATCTAGCGCTGGCTGGTGAGATGCTGCGCCGGGAAGAGGAGCGCGGAGCATCTTCCGGCGTTGCTGCTACAATTCCCAGTTCTTCGAGGGAGGTTTGAGTGTGGTGGTGAAACGCAAAGGCTTGGGCCGCGGATTGGATGCGTTACTGGGTGGCGCCTTGCCGGCGGCGGTCGGCGAGGATGCGACGGATGAACTGCACGAGATTCCGGTGGACTTGATCCAGCCCGGCAAATATCAGCCGCGCATGCACATGCATCCGGAAAGTCTGCAGGATCTGGCGGATTCCATAAAAGCACAGGGTCTGGTCCAGCCCATCGTGGTGCGTCCTGTATCCCATGGGAACACGCTTGGGGGCGCGCAGCGTTACGAAATCATCGCCGGCGAGCGCCGTTGGCGCGCGGCACAGATGGCCGGCCTGCACCAGATTCCTTCCGTGGTACGCGATGTCCCTGACCGAGCTGCCATCGCCATGGCGCTCATCGAGAACATCCAGCGCGAGAACCTGAACCCGCTTGAAGAAGCCCAGGCGTTACAGCGGCTCATCAGCGAATTCGATATGACCCACCAGCAAGCCTCCGAAGCCGTGGGCCGCTCCCGGGCGGCGGTCACCAATCTATTGCGGCTGCTGGAACTTACGGACGCAGTAAAGGAACAGGTGGAGCGGGGCGACCTGGAAATGGGCCATGCGCGCGCGTTGTTGGCCTTAAAAGGTACGGCCCAGACCGACGCTGCCCGGCGGGTCGTGGCCCGACACCTGTCGGTACGCGACACTGAAAACCTGGTGCGACGGCTGCTCAAGGAAAACGGCGGGGCCAGCACCAAGGGGCCGCGACGAGTGGACCCCAATATCCGCCAACTGGAAAACGAACTAACCCGCAAACTGGGCGCCAAGGTCAACGTGGAAAGCAGCAGTGGCGGCAAGGGCAAGCTGATTATTCACTACACCAGCCTGGATGAGCTCGACGGCATTCTGAGCCGCATTCGCTAGCAAGGGGACGGTTGTTTTGCCCTCTGGCGTTGTTAAAAATGTCCTCGAAATCCTCATGTACTACCGGGTACGCTCCGGTTTCTCGGTCATTTTTGCCTAGCCAGAGGTCGAGATCCCTCGTTCCTTGAGTGGCCGCTGTTACCCACTATTGTCGAAACTCGTTGAAGATACCCGCCTAGCCCGTTAAAATGCACGGCTCTCCATGAGCTGGGGCTTTTGGAGCAGCCACTCCCCCTGCCGCGAGACAGCGATGTGGCTTTTTTTATTATTCGGGAAACATGGTTTTATGGCCGGCACGTTTGCGCAGGCGCGACGCGGAACACTCCTGATCGTCGGCTTGCAACTGGTGGCGACGGTGCTGGCGGCGCTGGTGGCGGCAGCGATGGCGGGACCACACGCGGCCTGGTCCGCGTTCCTGGGCGGCCTCATCAATGTGGTAGCGAGTTTCTATCTGGCGGTGAAGCTCTTCACCGGCGGATTGGCCGCGGCGCCGCAGCAGTGGTTCGGTCGTTTCCTGGCGGGCGAAGCCTTGAAATTCGTGATCACGGTGGCGCTGTTCATTCTGGCCATCGTGGTGTTGAAAGCGGCATTTCTGCCGCTCATTTTGGCGTATATCGCCACCTATGTGGCGTACTGGATCGGCTTGGCAAGGATCAGTTTCGGACAGGCGGTATGAGTCAAACAGCAGGCATCACCCCGGACCAGTATATCCACCACCACCTCACCTACTGGACGGTGGGCAACGGCGGATTCTGGACGTTGCATGTGGATACGCTGGGAATTTCCATCGTGCTCGGTTTGATATTTTTCCTGTCTTTCTGGATCGCTGCCCGCAAGGCCACGTCTGGTGTGCCCGGCAAGTGGCAGAATTTCGTCGAGATCATGGTGAGTTTCGTGGACACCCAGGTGAAAGAGACCTTCCACGGCAAGAACAAACTCGTCGCTCCCATGGCCCTCACCATCTTTGTCTGGGTCTGGCTGATGAATTTCATGGACATGATCCCCGTAGATCTGCTGCCGCGCATCGCCGCATGGGTCAGTATGCCGTTTGGCGCAAATCCGGAGCATGTGTATCTGCGGGTGGTGGCCACAAACGATCTCAACATGACCTTCGCCATGTCCATCAGCGTGTTCCTGTTGATGATTTTCTACAGCTTCAAGGTCAAAGGCGTCAAAGGCTACACGAAGGAAATTCTATTCCATCCCTTCAATCACTGGAGCTTCATGCCCGTCAATCTGCTGTTGCGGATAGTGGAAGACCTGGCCAAACCCATCTCGCTGTCGCTGCGACTATTCGGCAACATGTACGCGGGCGAATTGTTGTTTGTATTGATTGCATTGCTGATGGCCCAGGCTGTTCACGGCGCATCAGGTGTCGCCCTGGGCGTGCTTGGAGTCATCTGCGGTTTCGTCTGGACCGGGTTTCACTTGCTCATCATCACCATTCAGGCGTTTATTTTCATGATGCTGACGGTCGTGTACCTGAGCATGGCGCACGAATCACATGATGCACACTAGAACCTATCTCAAAACTGCTGCGCTGGGCATAACTTTGTTGCGCATCGGCTCAAAATCCTCATGTACTGGCGTGTACACTCCGGTTTTTCGCCGCCGCGCGCCGCGTTCTGCCGGCGCTTTTGGTCAGGAAGACCTTATGCTGCGGAGGGCATGGATGCCCGAGAGCGGCCGCTACGTTTTGAGATCAGGTTCCGAGTTGTTTTAACTATTTAACTGGTTGGAGGAGAGTCTCAATGGATATCGTTAATCTGATTGCAAATATTCAAGGTATGACCGCCGTCGCTGTGGGCCTGGTGTTCGGTCTCGGCGCTCTAGGTACCGCAGTGGGCTTCGGCATTCTCGGCGGCAAGTTTCTGGAAGGCTGCGCGCGCCAGCCAGAATTGTCCGGCATGCTGGCGGGGCGCATGTTCCTGATGGCGGGTTTGCTCGATGCCGTGGCCATGATCGGCATTGGCTTCTCACTGTACTTCATCTTTGCGAATCCGTTCCTGACCGCCGCCACCAAAGCCGTCGCGGCCGCGGCGGGGCATTGATTTACGCAATCTGCAGTATTCAGAGAGGTTAACCGGCCGTGAATATCAATGTTTCACTGATCGGCGAGATCATCGTGTTCGGCTTGTTCGTATGGCTGACCATGAAGTTCATCTGGCCGTATGTCACCAAAGCCATGGATGATCGTGCCAGCAAGATCGCTGATGGATTGGCTGCTGGCGAGCGTGGCAAGAAAGATCTGGAGCATGCGCAAGTGAAGGCCACGGAAATCCTGCACGAAGCCCGCGACAAGGGTGTCGGAGTCGTGGACGTGGCGAACCAGCAGGCCGCGCGGATTCTGGAAGAAGCCCGCAAGGAAGCCCAGGCCGAACGCCAACGCCAGGTCGAGGCCGCCAAGGCGGAAATCCAGCAGGAATTGAACCGCGCCAAGGATGCGCTGCGAACCGAGGTGGCGAAGATCGCCGTATCCGCCGCCGAACGAATTATTGAACGCGAAATTGATCCCAAGACCCACAAAGTCTTGCTGGATGAACTCGCGCAGCAGATTCACTGAGCGACGCCATGGCCGAAAGTATCACCCTCGCACGTCCCTACGCCAAGGCGGTGTTTGAACTCGCGCAGGAACGTAAGGAATTCGAGCCCTGGAGCAAGCTGCTCGCACTGCTGGCCGGTTTCGTTCGCAATCCCGAGGCGCAGTTGATGTTGGGCGATCCGCAAGTGCCGGCACCGGTGCGTGCCGACGCGTTATTGGAGCTGTGCACCAAATCGGGCCACAAGCCTGATCTGCACGCGCGCAATTTCGTGAAGCTGCTGGCCGACTATCGACGTCTGCCGATCCTGCCAGAGATCGCAGCCGAATATGAAGTTCTGCGCGAGCAGGGAGAAGGCGTGGTCGAAGTGCAGATGCACGCCGCCACGGCGGTGGATGCAGCAGAACAGGCGCGCATCGCTGCGGCGCTGAAACACAAGCTCCAGCGCGATGTGAAATTGAACTGCGTCACGGACAAATCCCTCATCGGCGGCGCCATCTTGCGTGCCGGCGACTTGGTGATTGATGGCACCGTGCGCGACAAACTGGCGCGCCTCGCGGCGGCCATCATTCAGTAACCATTCACAGGACTTCAAGGATTCCGATCATGCAACTCAATCCTTCGGAAATCAGCCAGCTCATCAAGGAGCGTATCCAGCACTTTGATGCCGAGGCGGAAACGCGCAACGTGGGCACGGTGGTTAGCGTCACCGACGGCATCGTGCGCATCCATGGCCTGCAGGCCGCGCAGTACGGCGAAATGCTGGAGTTTCCCCAGCAAACCTTCGGTCTGGCACTGAACCTGGAGCGTGATTCCGTGGGCGCGGTGATCCTGGGCGATTACAAACACATCTCCGAAGGCAACACGGTGAAAACCACCGGCCGCATTCTGGAAGTGCCGGTTGGTCCGGAGTTGCTGGGTCGTGTGGTGAATTCGCTCGGTCAGCCCATAGACGGCAAAGGTGCGATCAAGTCCAAGTTGACTTCACCCATCGAGAAAGTGGCGCCGGGCGTGATCGAACGCCAATCCGTGTCGCAGCCGGTGCAGACCGGATTGAAGGCCATTGACGCCATGGTGCCCATCGGTCGTGGCCAGCGCGAGCTGATCATCGGCGACCGTCAAACCGGCAAGACCGCCGTGGCAGTGGACACCATCATCAACCAGAAAGGCAAAAATCTTTTCTGCATTTACGTTGCGATTGGCCAGAAGAATTCCTCCATCGCCGCCGTGGTGCGCAAGCTCGAAGAGCACGACGCCATGGAGTACACCATCGTGGTGGCGGTATCGGCGTCCGAATCCGCCGCGATGCAATACATCGCGCCGTATTCCGGCTGCGCAATGGGCGAGTATTTCCGCGACCGCGGCCAGGATGCACTTAT
>JBOIBD010000080.1:0-10913 GCA_050739415.1 Gammaproteobacteria bacterium
ATCCTTGCGAAAGCTTTCCGGAAACGGCGCGAAGGGCGCCGCCATTTTCACGATACGGATGGCGGATTGATCCAGCAGCGGATACGGGGAAGGTCGACGCAGGATCAGGTCACGGATACTGCCGTCGGCATTCAGCGCCACTTCCAGCGCCAGCGAACCGGAGAGATGCTCGGCGCGGATCTGCGGCGGGAAGTTGAGATTGCCGATATGTTCCACCTTACGCCGCCAGGCATCGAGGTATTGTGCATAACGCGAGGCACGCGCATTTACTGAAACGAAAGCTTCCTGTGGCGCGGGACTGCTGGCCTGCGGTAATCGCACCGCAGCGTCGGTAGGCATGAGCGCATCGTCGCCCTGGGTGAGCAGGCGTGCAACCAGTACGCGGGCGCTGGGACTTTCTGGCGCGGGCGCGGACCGTGCGTTCGCCGACTGGCCGGTCTCAGCGCGCGTCGTGATGACAGCTTGCTGATCCGCGGCCGCGGTATTGTTCAAACCTTTATCATCGCTTGCGCCGAGTCCCTGGCCGGAATTGCTCGCCAGGTCCATACCGTCCGGCAATCCGGGATTGTTCACTGCCGAAGGCATAGACAGCGGACTCTCGGGCCGCACCAGTTTTGTGGTATTGCCTTCGCCTTGCTGGTTGGCCTGGGCGATGTAATCCGCCTGTTTGGGTGGCACGACGCTGCGGGTCTGCACCAGAGTCACTTCGAGTGTCGAGCTGCTGCCGGGTTTGTGCGGCGTAAAGGTGATGCCGAGGATGATGATCGCGTGGATGAGCACCGCGAAAAACAGCGTAGTAATGAGCCGGTCGCGGGATCGAATATCAAGTGTCTGCGGCGCGGCAGCGTTCACGGACGTGACCGTTCAGTCAATTTGCGTGCGATCACATCCATCAATTGCCCGGTGATGTCGAGGCCGTAGAGCGTATCCAGTTCGCGCGCGCAGGTAGGGCTGGTGACATTGATTTCGGTCAGATAATCTCCGATGACATCCAGCCCCACGAACAGCAGGCCTTTTTCCCTGAGCGCCGGCGCTACTTGTGAGCAAATCCAGCGGTCGCGTTGACTCAGTGGCACACCCACGCCGTGCCCGCCGGCGGCCAGATTGCCCCGGGATTCGCCTGGTGCCGGCATGCGCGCCAGTGCATATGGGACAGGTACGCCGTCTATCAGCAGGATGCGCTTGTCGCCTTCGCGAATCTCCGGGATGTATTTTTGTGAAATGGCGAGACGCGTGCCATAACTGGTCAAGGTTTCCAGCACCACAGACAAGTTGGGGTCGTTCTGTGCGAGGATGAACACCGAGCTGCCACCCATGCCATCCAGAGGCTTGACCACGATTTTGCCATGCTTGGCCAGGAAAGCCCGAATGCGGGGCATGCTGCGCGACATGAGCGTGGGCGGGCAGCACTGCGCAAACCAGGCGGTATAGGCCTTTTCATTGGCATCCCGCAGGGCTTGTGGGTGATTAATCACCAGCGCGCCCGCCTGTGCGGCCCGCTCCAGAATGTAGGTGGTGTAGACGTATTCCATATCGAAAGGCGGATCCTTGCGCATCAGGATCACATCCAGCGTGGCGAGTGCCAGGTCCTGTTCTTCACCCCAGTGAAACCAGCCTTCAGCCTGGTCCGAAACCGTCAATCGCCGCGTGTGTCCCCGGGCCTCGCCATCTAGCAGATACAAGTCCGGCTGTTCCAGGTAATACAGCGACCAGCCCCGTGCCTGGGCTGCCAACAGCATGGCTAGGGTGGTGTCCTTGGCGGGTTTGATGGCCCCGATGGGGTCCATGACCACACCGATTTTGATAGCGGACTGGGACATGAGGGATTCGAAAACCTCCGGTTCTGGAACTGCCTAAATCGTATGAAGTCTTATTGCTTTCAATGGATTAAGCGCGGATTTTATGCTAAAACTTTCAATACGGACGCGATCAGGCCGGGATGCCGGACAAGAATTTTACATGACCCCGGGTTCTCGCACCGGGGCACTCAAGGGGTCAGGGGTCTGCATGGTTTCAAGCAGGTTAAGGTTAATATGGCGCCGCCGGCTGGTACCACAAGCCGGCTTGGCAAAGGAGTCAATGGGTGGAGGTTAGCGTGGCCAGTGAACAAGCCAATGGCGATCTCAAGGGCCTGAAAGTCCTTGTGATCGATGACAGCAAGACCATACGCCGCACCGCCGAGACGCTGCTTTCGAAAGAAGGCTGTGAGGTGCTCACGGCTGTGGATGGTTTTGAAGCGTTGTCCAAAATCGCCGACCACAAGCCAGACATCATCTTTGTGGACATCATGATGCCGCGACTGGACGGGTATCAAACCTGCGCTTTGATCAAAAACAATCACACTTTTAGCCACACGCCCGTGATCATGCTGTCCAGCAAGGACGGCTTGTTTGATCGTGCCCGTGGACGCATCGTGGGTTCCGAGCAGTATCTAACCAAACCGTTTACGAAAGATGAATTGGTGGACGCGATCCAACATCACGTGCACAAGGGTGCAGATGGCGCGCAGATTTCTGGTAAAGATTGATCTTGAGGAGATTCCAAGATGGCAACTGTACTCATCATTGATGACTCACCGACGGAAATCCATGTGCTCAAGACATGGCTGGAAAAAAACGGCTTTGCAACCCTTGCAGCCGAAAGTGGCGAGGAAGGCATTCAGAAGGCGCGCAGCGAAAAACCTGACGCCATCATCATGGATGTAGTCATGCCCGGCATGAGTGGATTTCAGGCCACGCGGCAACTGTCCAAGGATCCCGAAACCTCGGGAATTCCGGTGGTGATGGTGACCACCAAAGATCAGGAGACCGACAAGATTTGGGGTATGCGTCAGGGTGCTGTCGCTTATCTGCCCAAGCCGGTCACCGAGAAACAGGTCGTGGACAAGATGCGTGAAGTGACGCATACCTGATCATGCCCTCGACGCTCACAGAATTTCGCGCCCGTCCCTTCGAACTTCTTCTGGAGCTCGAACGTCGCAGTCGTGTGGCAGCATCGGGGCGTGGCCGCGAAGCTGCGCATCAGGAAGAATGGGTCGGGGTGGCGTTTCGGGTGGGTCGTGCTTATCTGGTGGCTTCACGTGAAGACGTGCGCGAGGTTTTGCCGTTTCCGGGTGTTACCAAATTGCCGGGAGCAAAATCCTGGTTGCTGGGACTCGCGAACGTACGCGGCCAATTACTACCGGTCACTGACCTGCAGGCATTTTTTGGTGGCGTATCTACGGACATCGGACGCCTGACGCGCATCCTCATGGTAAACCACGCGAGCATACCTGCGGGCCTGCTGGTGGACGAGGTGCGAGGTTTCCGGCGCTTTGTGGCTTCCGAGCAAGTGGAAGCGATACCGGAAATTTTGCCGGGGATGACACCGTTCCTCACCGGCGCCTACAACACCGGAGATGAACTTTGGGGCGTGCTGGGCGTGCACGGATTGGTGGAAAACCCCGCGTTCCTGCAAGCCGCTCGCTGAGATCGCGGTGATGCAACCGTAAGTTTGTGAGAATTTTTTGAAAACCGACTATCCAGGGTGACCAAAATGGCTGTGACGCAGAAACGTTCCAACAAATCCTTGTATCTGCTGTTGATACTGGCGTTGATATTGATCGGACTGGCGGTCTGGGATCAGATTGTGGTGACACGCAATTCGGCAAATGACAGCGAGTTCCTGTCGCTGGCCTCGAAGCAGTCACTACTTTCCCAGACCTTGACGCGTTCCGCCGACCAGGCCGTAGCCGGCAATAACGACGCCTTCAAGGATCTGCTCAACGCCCGGCAACAGTTCGACGATTCCATCGCGCTCATGAGCAACGGCGATGCCAAGACTCAGATGCCCGCGGCCAGCGGCGAGCTGCTCTCGGAAATCAATGTACTGCAAGGTCAATGGAACCAGACGCGTACGGCTGTCCAAACCATTCTTGCGGCACATGACTCGATTTTGACCGCCACCCAGGCGGCGGCCGGCATCAACCAGGCCATGCCGGGTCTTGTCCAGGCTTGGCAGGGTTTTACCGGAGATCTTGCTACCCGCGGCACCGGCCATAATGCTTTGGCGTATGCAGCCAAACAGCCTTATTACGCTCAACTGATCCAGCGCGATGTAACTATGTTGGTAACCGGCGGCCACGACGATGTGTCCTTCGTGGCACAGGAGCTGCCCGACACGCTCCAGAATTTCAGCCGCATCACCAACGCCATGCTGGTAGGCAATGCGCAACTGGGCATCACCGCCATAACCGATCCGGGTCTGGCGACGCCGTTGCGCGATATCAAGGGGCAGTTTGACAAGGTAAGTCCCAACTTCGCGGCAATCTCGCCGCTCATCAATCTGATGGCGAACGTGCAAAAAGCCAATCGCGCAATCCATGGCCTGAGTGATCAGTTGCTGACCACCATACAGGCCATCAACACCAGTTATCAAAGGCAAGTCGAAAATCGGTTGTACCGTCCCTTATACGCTTACATTCTCGGAGGAGTCGGGTTACTGCTGCTGCTTATCATCCTGTGGATGTACGTGCTGGGCGGTGATGCACGCCGGGCTGCGCATGCGCAGCTTGATACGAACGAACGCAATCAACAGGCCATTCTGCGATTGCTGGACGAACTCGGTTCCCTGGCCGACGGCGACCTCACTGTGCAAGCGACCGTGACAGAGGACATCACTGGCGCCATCGCGGATTCCATCAACTACGCCCTGGAAGCCCTACGTGGTTTGGTGCGCACCATCAACGATACTGCGGTGCAGGTGGATGCTGCGGCCCGCCAGACGCAAGCTACTGCCACGCATCTCGCCGAAGCTTCAAAGAACCAGAGCAAGCAGATCAATACCGCATCCACTTCCATCACGCAGATGGCGCATTCCATCGAGCAAGTGTCCCTGAACGCTGACCGCTCCACGAAAGTCGCACAGCAATCGGTGGACATCGCCCACAAGGGCGGTGAAGCGGTACGCCGCACCATCGACGGTATGAACAACATCCGTGAAACCATCCAGGAGACCTCCAAACGTATCAAGCGGCTAGGTGAATCCTCCCAGGAAATCGGCGACATCGTGGAACTCATCAACGACATCGCCGAGCAGACCAACATCCTGGCCCTGAACGCCGCCATCCAGGCCTCCATGGCCGGCGAGGCGGGCCGTGGCTTCGCGGTGGTGGCGGACGAAGTGCAACGTCTCGCCGAGCGCTCGGCCAACGCCACGCGCCAGATTGAAGCGCTGGTAAAGACCATTCAAACCGATACCAACGAGGCGGTGATTTCGATGGAGCAGTCCACCGCTGGTGTGGTGAGCGGCGCGCAACTGGCCGAGAACGCTGGTACTTCGCTGGACGAAATCGAGAAAGTGGCCAACAACATCGCCACGCTGGTGCAAAGCATCTCCAATTCCGCACGCCAGCAGGCCCAGACCGCTGGCGAGATGACTCGCACCATGAACGTGATTCGCGAGATCACCGCTCAGACCACCGAGGGCACCATGACCACGGCCCAATCCATCGGCAAGCTCGCGGCCCTGGCGACTGAGATGCGCAAATCGGTGTCCGGCTTCAAGCTGCCGAGCGGAGTCAAACAGGAAACCTCGGGCCTTTCTCCGTCACAGCAGATGCAGGGCAGCTTGGCGTGACGATGTTTACCTAGAAACCAGACAAGGCACGCATGAGCCAGGTTGCTTCCGACTCGCTGCTGTGGATCAAGAATGAACTTGATCACACTTTAGTGCGCGCACGCCAGGCGCTTGAAGCCTATGTTGAACATCCGGATGGCGACGAGGCGCTGGGTCAGTGCCTGGAGCTCCTGCATCAAGTGCAGGGTACGCTGCGCATCGTTGAAGTGTACGGCGCGGCCATGTTGGCCGAGGAAATGGAATCACTGGTGCGTGGGCTGCGTTCCGGTGAGCTACAACGCAGCGATGCTGCCTTTGAAGTGCTCATGCGCGCCATGCTGCAACTTCCCGATTACCTTGAACGGGTTATCGGTGGCCGGCGCGACATGCCGCTGGCCTTGTTGTCATTACTCAACGATCTGCGCGCAGTACGTGGCCAGCCACTGTTATCCGAAAGCGCTTTGTTCGCCTACAACCTGGCCGGGCGTTCAGCGAGCGTGGTCGGACGTGCACCATCGCCCAAGGCGGTGGATATCAAGAGTCTGGCCGAGAAGCTCAGACCCAAATTCCAGATGGCACTGCTCGGTTGGTACAAAGGTGATCAGGCCGAGAAACATCTCGCGACACTGGCGGATACTGCGGAGCAACTTGAGCAGGCCGTCACCACGCCAGCGGTGTTTGAGCTCTGGTGGATTGTCGGCGGCGTCATCGAGGGGTTGCGAGAGGGCGGTATACAGGCCGATGTGAGCCTGAAGCAATTGCTCGGACAGGTGGATCGGCAGATCAAGCGGCTCGCGGACCAGGGTGAAGCGCCTGTCGCGGCCGACCCCGCCAGGGAACTGGTCAATAACCTTTTGTATTACATCGGCCGCGCTACCAGCAATGGCAAGCGTATCGCGGCGATCAAGGAATCCTTCAAACTCGGCGAACTGCTTCCCGGCGAGAGTGAAGTCGAGCAGACACGCGCGAAAATTTCCGGACCCAATATCAATCTGATGCGCACCGTATCCGGTGCCATCAAGGAAGATATTACCCGCATCAAAGATACTCTCGATATATTTGTACGCATGAGCAAGTCCGATGTGGCGGAACTCGCACCTCTGGAATCGCTCTTGAAGAAAGTAGGCGACACGCTGGGTGTGCTCGGGCTTCCCGGACTGCGTGAAGAATTGGAAACCGAACGCGGGCATTTAAAGAAGGTACTCGCAGGTCAGCGCGCTGCGGACGAAGGCGCGCTCATGGAGATGGCCAGCGGCATTGTGCGCGTCGAGAGCCAGCTGGATGAAGCCATGGTCGGACTGGTCACGACCCAGCAAGAAGGCACGACTGCGGGTGAAGCGGGCAGCGAGCGTTCCGAGCTGCGTGAAGTACAAAATGCAGTGATCCGTGAAGCCATCATCAGCCTCGCGCATATCAAGGAAGCCATCGTCGAGTTCGTGAACGACCCTTCCCATCTGGAGAGTCTGCAGTCTTTGCCGCAACGCATTCGCGAGATCGAGGCAAGCCTGCGGTTTCTGCAGCTGGATCGCGTTGCAGTGGTGTTGGAGAGCCTGCGCCAATACCTTCGTCAGCGCCTGCTGGGCGGTCAAGGCGTACCCACGCAAACCGAATTGGATCGTATGGCCGATGCCATCGTCAGTGTTGAATTTTATCTTGAAGCCATCCAGCAGGGACGCGGCAACCCTGTGTCCATGTTGGACAATGCCGAGGCTTGCGTAGCTAACTTGGGATTCCCGGTGGGCAGGGATTACACCGATGACGGCGCAGAACCCGCCGCAGACACCCTGGTTTCCACTACCGGTCTCGTGTCATCGGTGATGGAAGCCGAGAACATCGTCATCGAACCACCCAGCACGATCGCCATTGAAAATATCGCAGCCGTGCCGGCGGAGATGTCCGAACCGATAACATCAATCCCAAGCCTGGAGCCGGAGCAACCGGCGAAAGCCCCCGTCAAACCCACTCAGCCGACGGCGCAAGGCCCGGCGGTTGTGCCCTTGGGCGAAGTGGATCCGGAGATTCTCGAGATATTCCTCGAGGAAGCCCAGGAAGAAATGCAATCGCTGCGTGAGAACTTCCCGCGCTGGCGCTCCAATCCCGCCGATCGTGAGGCGCTTACCACCGTACGGCGTTCATTGCATACCCTGAAGGGCAGTGGGCGCATGGTAGGCGCGCGGCTCATCGGCGAGTTTGCCTGGTCCTTCGAGAACATGTTGAATCGAGTCATAGACCAGACGATCGAACCTACCGAGGACATGTTCAATTTAATGGGGCAGGGCATTTCGGTATTGCCGGAACTGGTGGAGCAACTGGAAGCAGGTACGGCACCGCGCGCCGAAATACAACCGCTTATGGATGCGGCGATGGCCTTTAGCCGTGGCGAGCATCCGCAGCTGACCGTGGTACCCGCGGAAGCGACAGCCGACACCACTGAGCCTGCGAAATCCGAACCGCGAAAACGCAAGCATCCGTCCCCGCCGGTGGATGATTTGTCACTAACCACCGACACGGGTGTGGACCCGCAATTGCATGGCATTTTTATCCGCGAGGCCAAACGCCATCTTGCAGAGCTGGCGGCATTCCTTGAGCGAGCACAGCAGCATGCCGACAAACGCGTGCCGGATGAGGATCTGGTGCGTGCCATGCACACTCTGAATGGCAGCGCCTCCATGGCAGGCATCGCAGGCATGGCGACACTGACGGAACCGGTGCAACGCTATCTCATGGACATGAGTGCCCGTAATGAATCTGTGCCGGAGTCATCTTTGCCGATTCTGACCGAGATGCTGGTCGCTGCGCAGCACATGCTCAGTGCGCTCAAGACGCGTGAGGAGATCCTGCCGGCGGATTCCGCACTGCTAGAGAAATTGACTGCCCAATTGCAGTCTGCGACCTCCACCGGAGAGCCGGGTGTAACAACCATCAAACGCTCCGCGAAACCTCACGCTGAAAAGTCACTGCGTTACGTACAACTTTCCGACCTGAAGGATTTTGATCCGGATCTGGCTGCGATCTTCTTCGATGAAGCTACCGAACTTCTGGATTCCACCGATGCTGCGTTGCATCTGTGGCCGCAGAAGCCCAATGATCCAGAGTTGGTGATGCAATTACAGCGCAATCTACACACCCTGAAGGGCGGCGCGCGCATGGCGGGACTCACCCCCATGGGTGATTTGAGTCATGAATTGGAGACCGTGCTTACTGATGTAGTGGACGGGCGCATCGTTGTTTCGACGGAACTGCTGGCATTGCTCAATCGGTCCGTAGACCGTCTGCATCGCATGCTGGAACAAAGCTACAGCAACAAGCCTATTGTGGATGCCGGCGATCTGGTGGCGGATTTGCGTCACCTTCACGGTCATACCGTGGATGTGGAACTGGAGCCGGAGTCGGCCGAGGACCGGTTCGAAACCGTTTCCAAACCATGGTCACCGACGCCTGTAACCGAGCCAGCGCCTCAAGTCACCGAAACTAGCGCTGCCGGTGAAAGCGAAGAAGAGATTGCTGCGGCCGAAGCGGCCTTGGGCGGAGCTTCAGAACGGCGTACAGGCTCGCGCATCCAACATGAATTGATCCGGGTACGCGCAGACCTGCTGGAAAGTGCGCTCAATTATGCCGGTGAAGTTGGTATTTACCGTTCACGCCTGGAACAGCAGGTGCACTCCATCAATTTCAACCTCGGTGAACTGGAACAGACCGTGGTGCGGTTGCGCGATCAATTGCGCCAGCTTGAAATCGAGACCGAGGCGCAGATCCTCTATCAGTTCCAGCAAGAGGGCGGTGCCCGTGAGAATCCGGAGTTCGATCCACTGGAGCTGGACCGCTATTCATTATTGCAGCAATTATCACGTGCGCTGGGAGAATCCACCGGCGACTTGGTGAGTCTGCAATCTTTGTTGCTCAACCAGGCGCGTGAAGCCGAAACCTTGTTGTTGCAGCAGTCGCGCGTCACGGCAGAACTGCAGGATGGCCTGATGCGCACGCGCATGGTGCCGTTCTCGCGGCACGCACAGCGACTACGCCGAATAATCCGGCAGACCGCGGATGAATCGCACAAACAGGTGGACTTGAAACTACTGGGTGCTGAAGGCGAGATGGATCGCCAGGTACTGGAGCGGGTGCTGGCGCCACTCGAACACATGCTGCGCAATTCCGTGGTGCATGGTATCGAGACGCCAGAGGTGCGCAAACGGCGCAATAAACAACCTATGGGTTCCGTTGCCATAACCTTGAGCCGTGAAGGTTCTGAAGTCGTCATGGAAGTAACAGATGATGGCGGCGGCCTGGATTTGCGCGCGATTCGCCACAAAGCAGAAGAGATGGGCTTGATCCCACCGGGTGCAAAACCCGGCGAACGCGACATCATGAATTGTATCTTGGAACCAGGCTTCTCTACGGTCGAGAAAATTACCCAGAGCGCCGGGCGCGGCGTGGGCATGGACGTGGTGGCGAACGAAATCAAACAGCTTGGCGGCACTCTCAGAATCGATTCAGTGGCCGGTCAGGGTGCCAAGTTCATCATCCGATTGCCATTTACCCTTGCCATTACCCAGGCACTGCTGGTGACTGTAGCGGAACAACCTTATGCCATTCCCTTGCCCAGTATCGAGGGTATCGCGCGGATTCCGCGCACCGAACTGGAGCGGCTCATGGCCAGCGAAAATGCAGCCTATATTTACGGCGGACGCCCCTACGCGTTGCGGCATCTATCGGTGCTGCTCGGTATTGGCGCTCCCAGGTTTGAGGATGAGCTTGCCACCGTGCCGTTGTTGCTAGTGCGGACCGCAGACGCCAACATCGCGCTCATCACCGAAGGCATGCAGGGCAGCCGCGAGGTGGTGGTGAAATCCGTCGGCCCTCAGGTCAGCAGCATTCGCGGCATTTCCGGCGCCACAATTATGGGCGACGGCAGCATTCTGCTGATACTGGATGTCAATGCGTTGACGCGAAATCTGGCTCAGACGTCGGAGGCAGCTATCGAGGTCAAGGAGCGCGAAGCACCTCAGCAGGACACCCGCATTTTCGCCATGGTGGTGGACGATTCCATCACCATGCGGCGCGTGACGCAACGTCTGCTGGAACGCTACGGCATGCGCGTGCTCACTGCGAAAGATGGTGTGGATGCACTGGCGCTGCTGCAGGATCATCAACCCGACGTGATGCTTTTGGACATTGAGATGCCGCGCATGGATGGCTATGAACTGGCGCAGCATATGCGTAACGATGAACGTTTCAAGACCATCCCCATCATCATGATTACCTCGCGCACCGGCGAGAAGCACCGCAACCGCGCCATGGAGATCGGTGTGAACAAGTAT
>JBOIBD010000081.1:0-10866 GCA_050739415.1 Gammaproteobacteria bacterium
ACGCAGGACAGCCGCGGAGAAAGGAATAGTCGTCGCTGACCCGAGTGGCCGGGACGCCGGGACCGTACCGGCCATCACGAGGGACGCGACGCTATCGTTCTCGAATCTTAATTATTTCGCGATCGGCACCGGCCGTCGGTTGGCGCCCACACGCACGTAGGTCATCTGACCCGTGGCCACCTTGACACAGGTTTCGTGTTCGCCGTCGCTGCGTTGCGAAAATACGGTGAAATCAATAGTGATGGAGGTGGTGCCGGCGCGCGCCACATCGGTATAGAAGCTCACCACGTCGCCCACATACACGGGGCTCACGAACACAAATTCCTTAACCGCGACCGTCACCACGCGTCCGCCAGCGCGGCGGAAAGCGATGATGGCACACGCCATATCGGCGTGCGACATGATCCAGCCACCGAAGATATCGCCCAGGCCGTTGGTGTCTTTAGGCATGGCAAGGGTACGGACCGCAGCTTCGTGGTCCTTGGGCATGGAATCGTATTTCATGCTTTGGGTTCCTTTAATGCCGGTGCGTCCCAGCCTTTGTCCGGGGTGAAACGTTCACCGTGTAATGGGACGAGTTTTTCCAGGCGAGCTTTGAGATTGGCTACACCGGTAGCGCAGATGTAATTGATTGGACCGCCGCGGAAGGGCGCGAAGCCAGTGCCGAAGATCACACCTGCATCCAGCAGATCAGAATCATCCACCAGCTGCTCCCGCAACACTGCTACCGCTTCATTAATCATGGGCAGGATCAGCCTGTCTTGCAGATCAGCTGGCATTTGTCTAACGCGGCTCTTGTCTTTCTCGGGTTTGCCGTCATGATACTTGTAGAAACCTTCGCCGGTCTTGCGGCCAAGTTTCTTTTCAGTGACCAGCTTGGTGAGACTCTCAGGAATTTTCTTGTTGAATTCCTTGGCGAACACCTGCGCAACGGATAAGGAAACATCCAGACCTACGGTGTCGGTGAGTTCCATCGGCCCCATGGGCATGCCATAATCCAGCGCCGCCTGGTCAATAGCTTCCAATGCGATGCCCTCATCGGCCGCCAGCATGGCTTCCATAAGGTAAGGCATGAGAATGCGATTCACCAGGAAACCGGGTGAGCTTTTCACCGGCACTGCAAGCTTGTCGATCTGACGAGCAAAGGAGAGCGATTTCTTGATTTCATCCTGCGTAGTGTCCTGCGCGTGAATCACTTCTACCAGCGGCATTTTGGCCACAGGATTGAAGAAATGCAGCCCCACTAGCCGCTGTGGATTTTTGAGCACCGTGCGCAGAGTTTCCAGACGGATGCTGGAGGTATTGGTGGCGAGGATCGCATCCGGTTTCATCTTCGCGTCCAGCGACTTGTACAACGCCTGTTTGGCTTCTACATTCTCAAAGATCGCTTCGATAATCACGTCCGCGTCTTTGGCGCCGTCACCGGCCACGTCCATCTTGAGACGGTTCGCGGCGTTCTGGATTTCGGCACCTTTGAGCCGCTTCTCGAACAGCTTCTGGGCACGTGCCAACGCGGGTTGCACGTATTTCTCCTCGCGGTCCTGCAAAGTGACATTGAATCCTCGCAGCGCGCACCAGGCTGCGATGTCGCCGCCCATGGTGCCGGCGCCTACCACGTGCACGTGCTTGAGAACCAGGTCGGATTTCTTGCCCAGGGATTTCAGGCGATCCTGCAACAGAAACACCCTCACCAAGTTGCGGGCAGTATCGTTGACCATAAGCCGCGCGATGGAATGGGCTTCCTGGACGTACATCTCGTCGCTGCAGGCGTATTTCCTCCACAGATCAATGATGGCATAGGGCGCGGGATAGTGATCGCGGCGCACTTTTGCCGCGACCTGTTTGGTAAGCATCTTTGCCACGAGCGGGCGGAGCACACCCATCGTCAAAAGTTTCTGGGCAAAAGGCGCGCTCTTCGACGCAGTTGGTTTGAGCACCAGATCGCGCGCCGCTTGTTTGGCGACTTCAGGCTTCGCGAGCCGGTCAATCAAGCCAATCTTGAGAGCTTCGCGTCCGTGTACGTTGCGGCCGGTTAGCATGAAGCTCATGGCTGGTAGCACACCCACTAGTCGGGTGGAGCGCACCGTGCCGCCAAATCCCGGATGGATACCAAGTTTTACTTCGGGAAGCCCAAGGCTCAAGCGCTCGTCATCTATGCCCACGCGGTGGCGGCAGGCGAGTGAAAGTTCCAGGCCACCGCCCAAAGCGAAACCATTGATCAGCGCCACGGTGGGGCAGGGCAACTTTTCCAGTTGTTCGAGCACAAGTTGACCGCGGCGGATCATTTGGAATGCGTCTTCCGGGGTCTTGAGCGCAGTGAATTCCTTGATGTCGGCGCCGGCGATGAAACCGCTTGATTTGGCTGAGTCAATAATCAGACCCTTGGGAGGCTTGGCTGTCAGTTCTTTCAGGCGTTCACCCAGCTCAACCAGCATTTGGCCTGACAAGACATTGGTGCTGGCGCCGACTTTGTCGAAACTCAGCCACGCAATGTCGTCTGTGTCGCGAACCAGGCGCCAATTGATTACAGAAGCAGGGGTAGACATGTTGAGCTCCGTTTTGAATTCTTTGACTGAAATGCGGACTCCTTGGTGGCTCCGCAAGAAACATCAATGATAGAAAGGTATGCGAACCGCCGCAACGTGCCTCATGCTGTTTCGCCGCGGGCATTCCCGAAGCCCGGAAATCGGGCACCTGCCGGCACTTGCAAGAGCCGGGCGCGTATTTCATTGTCCACGAGTGTCATGCTCTGGAAGCGTGCTTCATCCGTGGCATTCTGGGTACCGTCCAGTGTGCGCTCGAGGTACTGACGGGTGTTGCGCTGCCGCAAGCGTGAAGCTTTTTCATAAACGGCAAACCAGTCACCCTCGGCGCGGTCGCTAAAACGCAAGTGACCGTACTCACGCAAGATATCCATGTGTAATTCATTGGCGGCTATGTAAATGTGTGCGGCGTCGTCCGATTGCAATATCTCGTTGTTTTGCTGTCGCAGGCGCGCGCGCAAATCATCGGGCAATTTCAATATTTCTGTATTCAGCACGCGCCGGTCCAGACTGTCCATAAGTTCGCGGCGCAGAGCCTGCAGCGGTTGTGTCTCGGCAGCGAGTCTGGTTTCAAATTCCAACAGATTGCGATACACCGCCTGGCATGCCGGTTCGTCCAGTTCAGCCGGAAGCTTGGCCTGCAAGCGAGAGTTCCATACCTGGTCTATGGCGATCCGCTGGTGGCGGGTGGATTTTCCCCGGAACAGGTCGATCCATGTCATTGGCTGGATTCCAGCTCGAAATCAAATACCAATGGCAGGTGATCGGATAATCGCACTGTCGGGATCTCGAAATGCTGCATGCGTATACCTTGACCGTACAGGATGAAATCCAGTTGACGTGAGGGACGCGAACTCGGCCAAGACGGCATATTGCGCACGTTAGCACTATTCAGGCTGGCCGCAGCTGCGAACATATCTATTTCTTCGCTACCCCACAGGGTATTGAAATCACCTGCGACGATAACCGGTTTCCTGGCACTGCGGATCAGCGAGACCAGATGGTGCATTTGATGTTGCCGGTGCCGATATTTGAGCGAAAGATGCACCAGGAACAAACTGAGATTGCTGGTCTCAATCTCGATAATGAGCCGTTTGATACCCAGATCAAAATAGTGAAAGCGATGGATGACGTCCACCTGCCGGGTCAGAAAGGCATTGCCCTGCTTGCGTACGATGGGCAGATATTGATTAAGGGAGCCTATTCCATACTTGCTCTGATAGGACGGTATCAGCCCAGTGGCAAGGGCGATTGATTCGGCCTGATTGACGGTGGACGCGCGCACCGAGCCCATATCCACTTCGATCAGGCCGGCTATGTCGGGATGGGTGGATTGGATGAATTCGGTGATGCGTCCCAGGTTGCGAGCCGTACCGCGCAGGTAGCCGCCTACTCCCGGCAATGGAAAGTTGAACGCCGGGCCGTGGCCGGTAGCGTAACGAATGTTGTAAAGCAGTAATCGCATGCGGTGATAATTTGACTGACGTGACGAGACATGTTGACGCGTGACACTATACCAGCTCGACTCGTGCCTTGGTGAGTTACCGGGTATTCAAAAATGGTAAGCAGCGTGACGGATAGCACTCCCCCAAAATCAAGACGCCTGTTCATCGAAGGCGATGAGCTTTATGCGGCTATGCTCGATGCCATCCATTCCGCTCGGCATTCCGTAAAACTGGAAAGCTATATATTCGCCGATGATGAGATTGGCCGGCGGTTTGCGACGGCATTGGGCGAGCGCGCAAGTGCCGGCGTCACCGTGCAGGTAATTATTGACGCGGCGGGTTCCCTGTTCTGGGCGTCGCGACGGCTTGAAAGGGCATTGAAACACGACGGCGTCAAGATACACTGGTTTCATCGCTGGAGCTGGCGTGATCCTTGGCGGTACAACCGGCGTAATCACCGCAAACTGCTGGTCGTGGATGGGCGCGTCGGATTTCTCGGCGGCTTCAATATCCACCGGGAAAATTCCCGTGAGGTATATGGCGAGGCGCGCTGGCGCGATACCCACGTGGAAGTTCGGGGTCAACTGGCACACAATCTGGAAATCCTGTTTGACGCATTCTGGCGAAGGCGGCGGCGCGCATACCCGGTAATCCGTTTGCGGGATGGAAACCTCATCACCAATCATTCACATCGCGGACGGTTGTTGTTGCGAGACCTTTATTCAGCACGCTTTGGCATCGCTAAATATCATGTCTGGCTGACGACGCCGTATTTTGTCCCGGATCGCCGTACTCAGCGCAGCCTCATGGCCGCCGCGCATCGTGGTGTGGATGTACGTGTACTGGTGCCTCGCAAAAGTGATTTGCGTCTTCCTCAATGGGCGGCACGTGCCGCCTATATCGGGCTACTGCAGGCGGGCGTTAAGATCTACGAGTACCTGCCGCGGGTGCTGCATGCCAAGACCATAGTCATAGACGGTGCGTGGTATAGCGTGGGTACTGCTAACATAGACTATCGGAGTTTTTTTCTGAATTATGAGCTGACGCTGACCGGTCGGGACCGCGAATTCGCCGCTGCGCTGGAAACCCAGTTTCTGGACGATCTGAAACAATCCGCACAAATTTACCCAAAGCGCTGGGCGCAACGTAGTTGGCTGGCGCGGGTGCTCGAATTCATCGGCTGGCTGGGTCGACGCTGGTTATGAGTGTGAGCGGCAACGCGTTGGGGTGTGCCGCGTGGCATGACTCTGCTTGAAATCAGCGCGCGTCCATCAAGTTGGACAAAGAGTAAGAAATCCTGTTCGGGGAAATCCAGTATCAGAGGCGCTGAACATCGGGCCGATGTGGATTGGCTTCGAGTGCGAAGCGCCAGCGTTGATAATCGGCGGGTGTATCCACGTCCCAAAGTGTAGCGAGCGTATGACAGCGCCAACCCAATTGAGCAATGCAGGCTTGCGTTTCGCTTAGAACCAGTGAAGTGCCCCAGGAAATGTCGTCGAATAGCGTTTCGTTGGCATGCCGAAGGCCGAGCAACACATAACCACCATCCTCAGCCGGTCCAAGGGCGACATCGCAACCTCGCGCCAGCGCCTCCGCCGCTTCCTCCAGATAATATTCCGGCATGATCGGGCAGTCTGCACCCATCAAGATGACGGCATCCGCAGCCATGAGTGCAGCAGAGGCACTAGTATGCAGGCGCGTGCCAAGGTCGCCAGGCGGTTGTGCAGCCAGTCGTACCGGGTATTTTTTTATTATTCTCCCGAAAAACGGGTGCGACTCATCCGGATCACACCACAGCTCCACCGGTCCGACCGAGGAATTTAGCGCGGTACACACCGCTTGCAGAATAAGTTCCTCCTGCAAGTGGGCGGTATCCATTTCACCCAGATGTGGGATCAGCCGGGTCTTGGCATAGCCCGGTATCGGAGCTTTGCAAAGCAAGGCGATGGTGCAGGGCGTGCGTCGCATGATTCAGCTATACATCTCAGCGAAAGTGTGAACCATAGCGCACCGCCAAGCTTGTGGTATCGGCTCCCAGATTATACGCGAGGCGCAAGCGCCACATGAGCAGCATCGTCCGCAGCACGCCGTGCTGCTCCCAGCGGCGGCTGGACGTAGTTACAGGAGTGCGAATGCACTGCGCGGGTGCGCGCTTCCTGAGCTGCTTGCACATTGCGATATCTTCCATCAAGGGCAGTGGTGGGTAACCGCCCAAGATCATGAATAACTCACGGCGCACGAAAATCGCCTGGTCACCAGTCGCGATGCGCGTCAGTCGCGCGCGCCAGTTCATGGTGCGCTCGATCATGCGGAATAAGAACCGTGTTCCGGATAAACGCACGTCAAACCAGCCCCATTCCGCAGCGTTTGCCGTGGCCGAGACAACTCTGTCAGCGGAGTCTCCAGGCAATCGTGTGTCAGCATGCAGAAACAATAGGGTATCGCCCCGCGCGAGCTCGGCGCCCGCATTCATTTGTACAGCGCGTCCACGTGTGGTTGTGATGGCCCTGTCAGACATTGCCTTTGCCAGATCTGGAGTACCGTCATCGCTACCGCCATCTACCACGATAACTTCATGTCCAGCGCTCCTGAACGGCTGCAGCGCCGCCAATGCGTCCGTAATGACCGCGGATTCATTGAGCGTCGGGATAATGATCGATAGCTGCATGTTTCAGCCACGCAACCGGCGAACGATGATAGGCACGAGTGCAAACAGGCCCAGCAGCACCAACGCACCAATCAAACTCGGCGAAACCAGACCGTAGAGCGATTGAATATTGCCCAGTTGCTGGCCAAGGTTGGCGTATATGAAACAGCCCGGAACAATGCCGATGAAGGTGCCAAGCATGTATTGCCTCAAGCGGATCGCGGTAAAGGCACTTGCCAGGTTCACCAACCAGAATGGGAATAGCGGCACCAGACGCACAAACAGCAGATAGTTGAACGCATTTCGTTCGAATCCAACCAGCAGCTTTTCAGCCTGTGGTTTTTTCGTGAACCATGTCCGCGCCGCGGCACCGATGAGATAACGGACAATCAAAAAAATAATAGTCGCGCCCAGCGTGGCAGAGATAACGATTAGCGTGCCTCCTGCCCAGAGACCGAACAGGAACCCAATCAGTAATGAAAGCACGGTGCCACCGGGAATACTCAGCGCTGTCATGAGCATATAGGCAAGGCCCGCAATCAACAGTGCCATCAGATAGTGTTGTTGCACAAGTACGTGCAGCTCGCGACGTTCTGCCAGCAGATGTTTCAGGTTCAACCATTGCGCGCCACCCAGCAGAAAAAACAGCAATATGGCGGCTACGATGACCGCGGCAATAATCAGGCGTGGTGCAAAGCGGCGCAAACGCCGGATTGCGCTATTCACGTGCACCCCGCAAGCGGAATATCCGCTGCAACCAGCGGCGTACGGTAGGCGTCAATCGGCTTTTCATGCGTTCATCTACCACGAAACGGTTGATCTGCGCCAGAGCCGGATACAGATGGATGCAAGCCGAGATATCCTTCGCTTTCATGCGCCGGGACATGACCAATGCAAATTCATGAATCAATTCTCCCGCGTGCGCACCCACGATGACAGCGCCCAGCAGCCTACCGCGCCGGTCTGTGAGCAGCTTGATGAATCCTTGGGTTTGGCCGTCTGTGTGAGCGCGGTCGACGCGTGCGAACGGCACCCGGTACACTTCATGTGTCAGACGCTTGGTCCGTGCTTCACGTTCCGAAATACCTACGCGCGCAACTTCCGGTTCGGTGAACGTGCACCAGGGAATAACCCGACTCGTCCGGGCGCGCAAATGCAGCAAGGCGTTGCGCAATACGATACCGGCCTGATGTTCCGCCGTGTGGGTGAAGCGCAAGGGGCCGATAACGTCGCCGCAGGCATAAATATGTGATTGACTGGTGCGTAATCCGGCATCTACTACCAGATGACCCTCGCGCATCAGCACGCTGGCCTGATCCAGACCCAGGCCGTCCAGCACCGGACGGCGGCCAGCCGCCACCAGAAGATGGCTTGCTTGGCACTCCCGTTGCATACCGTCGTCGCTGGCGTAGGTGATTGCGAGTACGCCGTCCGTCTTTTTGGCCACACGCTCCACTTTGATGCCGGTACAAAGTTCCACACCATCCAGCCGTAACTGGGCAGCGAGTATGTCGGTGACGTCGTCATCTTCCACGGGGAGAATATGCTTAGCCATTTCGAACAGGCTGACGCGGCTGCCAAGTCGCGCAAACGCCTGTGCCAATTCCACACCCACCGGGCCACCACCGATTATCGCCAGATTCGATATGGGTTCGTGCAGTGAAAATATGGTTTCGTTGGTGAAATAACCGGAATTATCAAGACCTGGAATTGCTGGAATCAGAGGCTTGCTGCCAGTGGCGATTACATACCGGCGCGCACGAATTTCACGGTTACCCGCCACGACAAGATAAGGGTTGATAAAATGCGCATCCGCTTCGATGACTTCAACGCCAAGCGCACGGAAACGTTCTGGACTGTCGTGCGGCGCGATCTCAGCGATGACCGTAGACACATGCTGCATGACCCGGCTCAGATCTGGTGAGGCTAATTGCGCGGATAAACCAACGACATCCGCTTGGCGAATGAGGGCGGCGAAATGTGCTGAACGCAGCAAGGCTTTGCTGGGAATACAGCCGGTGTATAGGCACTCGCCGCCGAGGCGGTACTTTTCAACCAGCACCGTACGCGCGCCCAAAGCTGCGGCGCCTGCGGCAGTCACGAGCCCGGCGGAACCACCACCGATGATGCAAATGTCATAGTCTGTCGCGCGCATACGTCTCACGGCCGACCGGGATTCTGAAGCGATTTACTATTATTGCTGATGATCTTACTGGGGCGGATATTGCAAGCCGAGTTGTTTATACAACGCGGTTCTGAATGTGCGGATGCGCTGTGCGTTCTTGCCCACGTCACTTCCACCAATGCGCGATTCGGAGCGAATATCCAGCCGGGTGTCACTGCCTTGAGGCTCAATACGGATTACTACATCGTCCGTGAAACCGAACCAGAAAGTGGTGTCAGTTGCTTCGATGATACCGGTCGCGTCATTTTCTGAATCCATTTTCCAGCCCATGGCTTTTGCGGTCTGCAACGTGGCGTCAAATACTTTCGCCGCAGGCAGTTTGAAAATCATTGGTGTGATGTCCGGGTAGGCGGCTGCCTGCTTGGCCGCGATCTTGGCACCACCGTAGACCGCTGAATTACGTGCGTGGCTTTCCGTACGCAGGGCCAGCACATCCGGCTGGAATTGCGGCGGATTGACTGTGTCGGTACTAATGTCATGGATGGCCGGTACGGATTGGGCTTTCTTGAGCCACATATAGGGGACGCCCCAGGCCAGGATGCCCAACACGATGCCGATGAGCACACCGATGACATATTGAGAGCGTTTGGCGAGCAGCAACAGGATCAACCCGATGAGGCTAATGATCACCGCGGCAATACCGGCAAAGGCGCCGTACTTGATCATGGTGAAGGCGCCACCCAGACCGTACGCTCCGACGCGGTAGAGGGGTCCGGGTAGCAACACCGCAAGAATGGCGATGATACCGATGAGCATGCCCAGCAACACAATGCGTGATGCCCAGCGAGTCAGTGATAAAGAGCCGGCAGAGGGAGTCTGGTTCATGAAAGTGCTCCGCTGGAATCGTGATTGGAATAAAGCAGAGTTCGACCTAAGTCCCTGTAAAGGGTGCAAAGGATACCCCAAATACGCAGGGTGGTTGTTCCCAAGCTGGATTGACAGCAACCTCCTTGATCAGACTGGTCTGCTTTCAAATCGGCCTGCACTACACCAATCCCCCTAGCGAACGATGGGGAGAGGTGGCGAAAGTACACAAGAACTGCGGGGGCTTGCGGGATCACACCTGGGGCATACGTTACATCCAGCATCAAAATAAAACCTTAAGATATATATGTAATCTATTGAATAATATCAATATATACAGAGTTGTGAGCAGGCACTTGTGCCTGTATGAATTGTCATAGCTACGTCAAATGAAGACATACGCTGTTTAACATTCGCTATAACTGTGCTGCTTTTTGGAGCAGCATCACGAAGTGAGTCTCAATTACGTCAGCCATGCGGAGAAATTGGGCTGCATCGCAGTTGTGAGAAAACCGGCAGAATTCTATTGCACAGTGACTTACAAGCAGGCTGGGTGCCGGTTGGCCTTGCGACTACATGGTGTGAGCGCCAAAATCTGGAGGTAGAGATATGGTGGAGGGCCAAATTGCACGCTGAGGCAGTCTCTTCAAGACATCGCATGTATCCGCGCGGTAAAATCCTATCGCTTTATATAATGGTTTTGATCCCCTGGGCTTTATCCTTGTTTATTAGGAGATTCCCATGATGCGTCGACGGCCAAACATTCTGTACTTGCCCATATTGCTTACAGCGCTTGCGCTTTGCAACGCCGCGGCATACGCACAACCGACTGCTACCAGTTTTACCATGGCACAAGTGCTGGGTTACCCCTATCCCAGTGACCTGGTGTCTTCACCAAATGGTAATGCTGTAGCCTGGGTATTGGATGCGCGCGGTGTGCGAAACATCTGGGTGGCACAAGGCCCTGGGTATCAAGCGCATTTGGTGACGGGCTATACCAAAGACAGCGGCCAGGAGCTCACCAATCTGGTGTTTTCACGCGACGGTAAATACCTTGTCTATGTGCGTGGCGGTGATCATGACGCCAACTGGCCCGAAACCCTGCAACCGGATCCCGATTCCAACCCGGTGCAGCAGCATATGCAAGTTTGGGCAGTATCCCTTACGACGGGCGAACCGCAAGTGCTGGGCGACGGTGATACACCAGCGATATCACCGGACGGAGAGCGCGTAGCTTTCATT
>JBOIBD010000082.1:0-10855 GCA_050739415.1 Gammaproteobacteria bacterium
TCTTGAAGCAGTACACGCCTGTAAATAGTTACTACCGGTTAATCAAGACGATTGAGGGTGATCCTGAATTCGATACTAAGCGCGCCAAGAAAAAGCTGCGCCGCTATGTGGAAAGCCATGACCAAGCCATACACATCAAAGCTGAGATCATGGTGGATCATTTCCTCGAACAGGTTATCGGGCTTGGTAAGATCGGCGGAGAGGCGCGGGCAATGGTAGTGACGAGTAGTGTTGAGCGAGCGATCCAGTATTACCATGCGTCTCGTGACTATCTCCGTGAGCGGAAAAGTCCATACCAGGCCATCGTTGCCTTCTCTGATGAGCATGACTTTGGTGGCGGACGGGTAAGCGAGGCATCACTCAATGGTTTTCCAAGCAACAAGATCGCCGATAAGATCCAGCAAGATCCCTACCGCTTTCTGATCTGTGCCGATAAATTCCAGACAGGTTATGACGAGCCGTTGTTGCATACCATGTATGTGGATAAAGTCCTCTCCGGTATCAAAGCTGTGCAGACGCTATCGCGCTTGAACCGTGCGCACCCAAAAAAGCATGATGTGTTTGTGTTGGACTTCATGAATGATTCGGAAGGCATCAAGAAGTCTTTCGAACCCTATTACCGCACTACCATCCTGAGCGACGAAACCGATCCCAATAAATTGCATGATCTCAAAGCAGTACTTGACGGATATGAGGTATATACGCCGGCACAGGTGGACCAGCTGGTGGAGTACTATTTGTCCGGTGCTGAACGCGATCAGCTGGATCCAATCCTCGATGTCTGTGTCGCGGTTTACAAAGACCGAATAGATGAAGACGGGGAGGTGGATTTCAAGGGGAAGGCAAAGGTTTTTACCCGTACCTATGGTTTCCTGTCTTCAATTCTCCCTTACACAAATGCCGAATGGGAGAAACTGTCTATTTTCCTGAATTTTCTCATACCAAAACTTCCCTCACCCAAAGAAGAAGATTTGTCAAAGGGCATCCTGGATTCGATAGATATGGATAGCTACAGGCTTGAGAAGCAGACGGCGATGAAGATACAACTAGCCGATGCGAATGGTGAAATTGAGCCGGTGCCAACCAGCGGTGGCGGACACAAGGGGGATCCGGAACTTGACCGTCTCTCCAATATTCTCAAGACATTTAATGATTTGTTTGGGAATGTGTCCTGGACAGATGCAGACCGAGTACGCAAGCTCATTAGCGAGGATATTCCTGTGAGGGTTGCTGCTGATGGTGCATACCAAAATGCGAGGAAGAACTCCGATAAACAGAATGCCCGTATTGAGCACGACAAAGCTTTGGCCAGGGTCGTCACAGCGCTGCTCAAGGATGATACCGAGCTCTTCAAACAATTCAGCGACAATGAATCGTTCCGCCGCTGGCTTACGGATACGGTGTTTACGCTTACTTATGACCAACCTAAAGCTGAGTATAGTGCTTAGAGGTTGTACAAAAAGCGTGTTGCTTCGATCCAAAGTAATCATAGTTGAGATATCAACAATACATAGCTTGAAAAGGCGAGCACCGCAAGTGACTGATTTAATTAAACAACCAATTTCTTGGTCCTTTTCCTAATGTGTGAGTCTGGAGCTCGAGCGCTGGTTGTGTATCGAGAGCGGGTAGAAAATGTAAGAAGGAGAGCTGCTTTACAGCAGCCCACGCTCTGCGAAGCTCACGGCCTCGACACCGCCGATCACGAAGTGGTCGAGCGTGCGGATATCGAGGAGGCTGAGTGCGTCCTTGAGACGGTTCGTCAGCCGCCGATCAGCGTCGGAGGGCTCAGCAACACCGGACGGGTGGTTGTGGACGAAAATCACGGCAGCGGCGTTGTGGTGCAGCGCCTGTTTTGCGACTTCGCGCGGATGCACCGAAGCGCCGTCAATCGTGCCGCGAAATAGTTCCTCGAAGGCGATCACCCGATGGCGGTTGTCCAAGAACAAAACGCAGAAGACCTCGTACGGCCGGCCCGAGAGTCGGGTGACGAGCCAGCGTTTGGTCGTGAGTGGATCGGTGAGCGGTGCACCGCGTTCGACGCGCGTGCGCAGGATGGTCTCGGCCAGCGAGACGATTTCATCCGCACTGGCCGGATGCTGCATCCGGTAGTTGCCTTCAGCGTCCCGTATAAAAGTTTCGGCGGGATTCGGATTTGATTTCATGTGACGGCCTCCGTCTTGGTGAATGACGGGGCCGAAAGAGCCGGGGACACGCCGGCGTCACAGGCTGGCGCAGCCACCGCAGAGCGGCTTGGCCTTGACGCCAAAAGGCGAGGGCTCGGCTAGGAACCGGGACTATTCATTCACCACAGGAGGACGGCACGGCAAAACACCGCCGAAATGGACGGGACGCCGGAAGCTGAAAATAGGGGATGCTGCGGCCAGGGTCAGGAAGGGATCGCAGCTGTGAGCGTCATACAGCGCGCCGTTTCCCCGCGCGCCGCGACAAAACACCCACCTCAGCGAACATTGGCTCGGCAGCGGATGGTTTCACCCGTGCCGTACGCGATGACTTCTGCGGTGTTCATCAGACGGTTGGAGTAGGGGAACGCAGCTTCGGAAAACCGCAGCGACACGATGGCGTTGTATCCATTCTTCTGCGCGGTCGTCTGCAATGCTGCCGCGATTTGACCCAAGCCCCCGGCACCGGTGCTGGACACAATCACGAAGCCAGCCTTGATGATGCCGCAGCCCTCTGCCAAGCCGGGCACGAAGGGCGTGGTGAAGTCGCCGTAGTAGTGGACTGCAGGCGCGGCACGCGCAGGTGATAGGGCTAAGGTAGCGGCCGAGGCAATTAGCAGCGCCGAGAGAGACACGATCCTGTTAAATGCGTTCATAGTGATTCTCCTCAATGTTGCCAAAAAAGTGAGGTCATATCATGAGAAATGAGGGTATATCAGGGAAATTAAAGCTGTAGACTGGAACTTTATGCAAGCGACACATATACCCAGCGGTTGTCTTTCGCCGAACGGCAGGTATTGGTGCAGGTGTGCAGGGGGCAGAGATCGGCCAAAACCGGCCAGAGCCGCCTTGTCAGTCAACGTCCGCTATTGCCGCTGACTGATACAACGATTCACTCCGTCCGGAGAGAACCGACCGGTTCCATTGAGTATTTTTCCGTAGCGCATAATGCCTGAGATATCCGACGCGATCTCGCGCAGCGGGTAAGCCTCCGGTTGACCGACTAACTACCCGGCCGTCACTCACTCTCGGTGTCGTCGGTTACTATAATCGTAAGCTCGCCGCCGGGTAACATTTTGGCGCGAAAGCTGTATTTGTGCCCGGCCTTGAATGAGTGCTTTACAGGCGCAGGAAGTATTCTTGACTTGAGCCCTGTAGGCGACTTCCAGCTTATGTTCACCCCGGCAGTCACATCATGTGGGCCAGGCGAAACGGAGATCCGCGTTTGCCAGTGTTGAAAGTCCTTCCCATCCACGGCCAAGAAGACAAGCTCGTACGTCGCACTGACGAGGGTAGCGGCAGGTTGTTGGGGCTGTGCGAAAGCGAGTCCCGAAGTGCAAAAGCTCAAGACCGCGACGGCCGTTAGTGTGTGTAACCTAAAATGGTTCATTGCGATGCCCCTAATTAGAATTCTGCCCCGGAATTAAGGGGGTAACGGAATCATCCGACCTGCGTTTACGGCTGTCAATCAGAAAATTTCTACGACTCATCAAACTGTAGCGGACAGGGCGTGCTGAGCCCGCTGGATCGCGGGTGAATCCGCTGCCGCGCTTTATTCCGCGACAAAGCGGTCACTCCGACGATGTGCCTCAAGGTCTGCTTCGGGTCGACAGCCGCCTAATAGCAGTGGAGGAAGCAGACGTTCGCCATGTGCACACCACGTTACAGCATGATACAAAGAGTTAGGATACTACTTTGTTTCTACAAACACCTGGGCGACTCTAACGAGTTACTTCTGCGGCGTGTACATGTTGCTTATCTTCTTGCTGCAGCTCGCGCATCGGCTGGTAATCCAACGTCACGTCTTTCTGTCGCGAACGTGACCACTCGGGTGCGAGCTCCGCGATGGTCGCCTTGTCAGCATATATGTGGACTTCCTCGCGATGGCGGCTGCCTGCGACATAAGCCCACTCACGGTAGGACAGGCCGTTTTCGCCCGCATAAACGTGAGAGCGATCTACCGTCGAGCCTTGGGCTTTGTGCGCCGTTACGGCGTAACCGTATTCAAGGTGGTCGTATTTCGATAGATCCACCGTATGGACTATCCCGCTATCGAGCTCAATATCAATTCTAACTTTTCCGTGTACCACATCCGCCACACGCACGGTACCGAGATCACCGTTCTTTACATCCAACCCACGATTGTTCCGCATGAAAAGAATACGGTCACCTACGGCGAGATTCCGTTCACCGGCGCGGGTAAGCACTGCCACGTCCTCCCCCAGGAGCATGCCACGCTCACGCGCTGCCTCGCGAGCATGTTCGTTGATATCGCGAGCCTCAGCCCGTGTGGCCGTTAACGCGATCGACGATTTGCCTTGTTCGATGTCCTCGATTACAGCTTGACCAGCGGCTTGTTTTGCATCGAGCGCGCGGGGATAGCCGTGGATCCGTCCACGACTCGAGAGATTGTTCAAGGCCTGCTCCGCGCGACCTTCTGCGAGGTCGCGAACCGCTTTGCGGTCTTCAGCCGAGCGTTGGCGCCGAATGTTCGAGATTTCGACGTAGCCGGTATGTTCCTGAATAGCGCGAAACGCGGCCCCGGCGTCAATCGGCTGTAATTGTTTTGTATCTCCAACCAATACCAGCTTTGCGTGAGCGCGCTCGACGTTCTCAAGAAGTCCGGCGATCTGCCGGCTGCCTGCCATGCCGGCTTCGTCCAACACCAGGATATCCCGATTCCTGAGCGGACTTCGCGCTGTGTGTTGCACACCTCGTTCATCAGTCCAGTCACACATATCCATCTCCAACCTCCGCAGCGTGGTCGCCTCGATACCCGAAGCGCTCTGCAATTGCTGCGCCGCCTTTCCAGCCACTGCCGCACCGCGTATGCGGTAGCCTTCAGCCTCCCATATTGCGCGCGCGGCCGTGAGCGCAAAGGACTTGCCGGTCCCGGCATGCCCCTGCACACAGGCCAAGTCACCTCCCATCGTGATGTGCTCTATCATCAGACATTGTTCCTGGCTGAGCTCCGGCCGGGAGGAGATGGCGGCCCCGACCTTTTTGCGGTCCACGGCATGATTCTTCAAGTGCGTCATCCGGACGGCCCGGGACATCATGGATTCTTCAACCGCAACCATATCGCGGGTCGTGTAACGGGTTTCCCCGTGCGCAGTCAGGCGCACGGTATTGACGTCAAGCGCCACGGTAGAAGCGGCACGCTCGATATGCTCCCGCCCGCCGGCAAGCTGCTGGTCAATGGCCACCGCTGCATACAATTGCGCCGCACTGACGGTCGAATGCTCGCGAGTGATTTCGGTTTGCAGTGCGCGTACGTCAAACGCTTGATGTAGTGGGCACTCCATCAGACTCCTCACTGCATGCTCAGGTTTCCACTCCGGTACGCGATCCTGAGCACGCTGCGACCACGTGGCGTGAAGCATTTCGCGGTTGAAGCCTTTTTTAGCACGACGCGTGGAAAGCGCCGCAATTTCAGCAGCCTTAGCTCCCGAAGCACCACGTTCGGCGAGCGCCTGTTTAATTTGCTTGCGGCGTGTGCTGAATTCATCTTCCAACGCTTGAGGTACTCCGGCGACCCGGAAACTTCGGCCATCGCGTTCAACAGCATAACCAAGCCGCTGCAGTTCCTCTGCCAGTTCTGCCCGGTATACCGACCCACATGCCATACGCCATTCGTACAGCGGGCGTGAATCGAGCGCGCCAACAGTCCCATCGGCTCGAGGTGAAACATTAAAGGTAAAGCAGTGACTATGAAGCTGAGGATCGAGTTCTCGACTTGTGCCGTGAAGGTA
The DNA here is from genome assembly GCA_050739415.1 of Gammaproteobacteria bacterium. GTDB lineage: Bacteria > Pseudomonadota > Gammaproteobacteria > Natronospirales > REEB76 > REEB76. The sequence continues at coordinate 5,933 of JBOIBD010000082.1, forward strand.
GCTGGCAACGACCAGCCCTACTTGCTCGCGCCGTGCTAGGTCGGAATGCACGCCACTACCCCGTCGAGTGAACGCGGCGTGGTCCTCCAAAAAGGAAATCGCGTGTATCACGGCGCGTTCATGTGCTCCTTCAATCGCTGCATGCAGTGCTTCGCCGCCGAGTGCCCAGAGTATTGACACGGATTTGGGACAGCTGAAAGTTAGATCCCAACCGCTGCGATGGTTCTCGCCGGCACCTTGGGCGTTACCAAGCGGTGTCCGTCCGGTAGCCAGGCTCTCGAATTCTTTCCTGTCGACTACATTGGATAACCCGAGTACATGCACACCACTACCAAGATAACGGCCTTGGTGCTCGCGCGCGTAATAGTCCTCAAGCTCACCCGCGCGACGTTCGGTTTGCAGGTGTTCATAATACGCGAGTGCATTGGTGGCCGAACCCCGAGCGCTGATACTAAGCATGCGCAGGTATTTCCGTTATAAACTGTTTAGCAATTGCAACCCACTTTGGGTAGCCCATGTCCTGCGCGTGTTCAACGATGGTCCAGCCTTGACTGTCGCGACACGCCATATCTGCACCAGCCTGTTGCAGCATCCGCAAAATATTTGTGTCATACGCCCGGATCGCGTGGTGTACGGCCGAGCGACCTGACTTGTCAAACCAGTCCGGATCTGCACCGTGCATCAGGAGCAGTGCAACGGAGTTAGGATCTCTCATACTGCAGAAGAAATGCAATGGCAGTGTACCTTCCCAGTTCGGAGTATTAGGATTCAAGCCAGAGTCAAGCAAGCGTTTAAGTTCAGGATATTCTGCCGCGCACAGGTTAATATTCTCCGGGTCGAGCGCGGACGGTTCCTGGATTACAAAACAGGCGAGCGCCTGGCGTAGGGTTTCTGGGTTGATCTTGAGTTTCATGTGAGAGGTCTCCTCGTGTTGATGTGGTCAATTAGTCGGCGATACATCTGGTCTAGCAGCGGGCCGAGGGCGCGAATCAAGCGTTGTGTTTCTTCGACATCAGCCTTCAGCTTTTCAGAAACTTCATCTGCTATCTTTGCAGCCAGGCCATCAGTCGCCCCGTTCGCATGCAACAATGTCCGCAGCCGCGCCGCGTCGTTCTCGCCCGGAAGCTTCCGGAGCGCCGCGAGTTCCACGTCGTCCAGCCGCACAGTAATGAGCCGAGCGCGCGCCATTCGCTACCACTCCTGGCTTGGAGCGCGCTCGGGCTCAGTTATTATTATCGTGTCCTCCGCACGCGTAACGGTGGCTGCCGCTCCTGCTGTGGCAGAGGTAGTTTCCACCGCTTCCGTGGTCACTGTAGTTACACGTCCAACCACGGTGCGAAATTCACGCTCCAGTGCTTCTGCCGAGATCGTTCCCAAGGCGAGGAGCGAGAGTAACCCGGAAGTGCAGGCTGCACGGTTTAAGGCGTGCTGTGCTTCCTTGCGTGTTGCTTGCGCCTCAGCGTGTTTGGCATCAGAGAGTGCTGCTTTCAAATCTACGATCTTATCGGCGAGTTTTTGTGCTTTTGTCATGCGCATTTTTCGATTTCCTTCAGTTGATAATGAAAACAGTCACTTACCTCGTTTATCGTCCTACATCGAAATCCGCCGATTTCAGGCTCACCCCAAATGCCGCCTAGCCCCAAGCATCGGCGCGAAATCAGCAATGGGGAGTAGGGTGTGGGAGATTTCAATGAGTTCATGGTGCTGATGGCTTTGAGGTACGAGGGGAGCGCTATTTCCTTGCACTAGATGAGTTGAACGCAGACAAATCAAGTGCGTCGCGAGGCGGTATGACAAGTGGTGTGGTGGATACTGATGGACCTTGTGGGACTGCTATGGTCGGGCTCGCATTGTTTTTATGAGCAGTGGCCATTTCGGCATCGTAGAGTTCTCCGGCGGTGGGTTCAGATCCGGGCTGGCGTGGCTCAAATGGCACCAATACCTTGGGCCGCTTCCGCGGGATAGGAAGCCTAACTTTCGCATGCGGATAGGGACTGATACTGAGGTACCCCGTGCGTTTTGGTAGGTGCAACAACTCGCTGCACAGAACGTTGCGTTTCAGACGTATATGCTCAGTGTAGACCGTGCCATTGCGACCGGTAGAACGCAGCATTTCGTGTACTTCTCGCTCTCCCAAACATTGGGAAAAATAATCCGCCGTATCCGGGCTGCCCTGAGTAAGGATTAGTTTGGTTTGGAAGCAGGACAGGATGGTCCGCGCTTGGTGCTCACCGTAAATGCTATATATCTGGTCCAGCGTTTGCGCACCACTCACAACGGCCAGCCCAGGTTTGCGACCGTTAGTGAGTGCCGAATCGAACTCAGCGAGCGCGGGTAGCTGACCTAGTTCGTCGGTTATGACCCAAAATCGTGCGGTCTGTGTTTCATGTAAAGCTAGCACCTCACTGATTGCTAACCCAACCCACAAAGGCAACAGCGGGCGGAGTGCGCGCCGGGCTTCTTCTGGGACTATGATCCAAATCCATGGACCCGGATGTGGTCGTGTATGGCGCACAAACCGACGAATCGAAAATGTTTGATCATCGGTTCCAATGCGTGCTGGCAAATAACGCAGCGCGCGCAGTGCGTTGATTAATGTTGTCATGTTGTCGCCACCGCTGCGAGTGTCAGTGGAAATGTAGCGTTCCGCGACGGTCCTTTTAACCAGAGCTTCCAGACGATCGCGTTCGGCGAGTGCGCGCCAAATGTCCAAGTTGGTATGTGCGTGCCGAAACACGGGCTCAAGGATGATCTGGCCAGCTGTCTGAAAATGGTCGTGAGTCGGATTGACCCCGGTGACGGGAAGAAACAGATTTAGGAGGTGTTCGCGCTCAATATCGTTTCGAGCTTCGATCGGTGGAAACCAGTGGACACCGCGCCGGTCAAAATGATTCAGGATCACATCACCCGGGCGTGCGTATTGTGCAGCCAGTTCGCCGCGGTAATCGACTGCAATCCCAGAGTCTCCGCGCGCGCGCGCCTGTGAAACAATTGAACTGACAAGCAGGCTTTTGCCCATGCCCTGGATTCCTACTGCCAGAGTTCCGGAGGACTCGTTTTCAGTGGGCAGCGGTACCTTGGCGATTGTAATCGGTGTTTGGCCGGTCACACATTCACGGCTGGTTTGACGGGCAAGTATTCGGCGGTCCTTGGTTGATCGCAACCAGCCAATGAACAACACCACGGCGATAGCGAAAAAAAGGCAGAGTCCAGCGCTTGTTGATGCCCAGACGATTGCATGTTGTTTTGCGATCGATTGATCGTCAAGCCACTCACGAATTACAGCTGCATGTTGATAATCCCACACGGAGTTTGTTGTTCGTGTCTGAAATTTCATTTTCCAACGTGCCACCAAATAGCCAGGCATCGAGCCTGTGGCCGCGGCCAGTCGGCGTTGCAACTGTGAACCAAGATTCCCGTTCAGGTTATCGCGATACATTGCACTCTGGATAGGCTGAGCAGCCCACGCTGAGAACGGTAGTTGGTAATCGCGCGACCGCAAGTAAAATCCACCCCCTACAACATAACCTGCGACACAACTACCTGTGGCTCCGATGATAATAATCATGGAGAGGTACATGGCATGAAAAAACTTGTTCATGGAGTATTAGTTCTTGCTGATGGTTGCTGGTCTTGGAATTGGTAGAAGTCGATGGCAGTTCCAACACCACGGGCAGCCGTGCACCAACGCAGCACCGCGACGGCGCGCTTCGTTACAGGTGTCAGCATTGATCCGCCAACGAGCCGCAGCGCTTCGATCAGGCGTTGTACGGGAAGAGCCATTACTAGCTCCCTGCGCGCGGCCGGCCGCGTGGTTTGTTATCATTAGGATTCCCATTCGCGTAACCCAGAATAAAAGCGTACGGCCACCGTTTACCACGCTTGCCCACAACAACCGGCGCTTGGGGGAATTGTCCGGAACTGATCATCTTGCGCAGCGTCGTGCGACACACGTGCAAGGCATCGCATACTTCCTTCGTGGTGTAAAGTAGTGGGTCGACATTGAATGAAGCCATATTGGATTACCTACTAACACTTAGTTCTGGCTAGACTATAGGAGGTTGCAAAAGCGTCTACTGCCGAGAAACCGTCGACTTATCGCGCTTTTCATGCAGCCGGAGGCTAGGACTAGCTCTGGCTAGACTATAGGGGGTTGCAAAAGCGTCTACTGCCGAGAAACCGTCGACTTATCGCGCTTTTCATGCAGCCGGAGGCTAGGACTAGCTCTGGCTAGACTATAGGCGGTTGTAAAAGCGTCTACTGCCGAGAAACTGTCGGTTTATGGCGCTATTCATGCAGCCAGAATTTAGGAGTGGCAAAGGTGTTTGCTAGCCAGGCTCTGATTAGCTTTGGTATCAGCTAAGGTCGGGACGGGCCGGTCAGGGAAGGGGGCGAGAGATAAATTCGTAGCTGATGAGTATTTCAGTTCCTGCCGCTGTGCCATAGCTACGCCATAGTGCGCATATCAAACCACGCTCAAATGCGCGCAACCGCGAACAATGCAAATATTCCAAGTGATTGATTTACTGCGTGCAATTGCGTTTATTTGCACACGATTGCACAATTGCGGAGAGATTCGTAATGCGTGGGTCGGGAGTTCGACTCTCTCCGCCGGCACCAATCATTAGAAGCACCTGCCACTTACTTGAACAACGCAAGAGGATGACGTGCGGGTTTAGGCCGTAAGATCCGAGTCTACAACCCGCGCCGCCCATACACCGTACTTGACCGCAGTATGCCCGATGAGGTGTACTGCGATCCGTCGCCCCGCATGCGGGTGGCTTAACCCGTCGTATTTCACATATCCGGACCCGAAAACTGGCTGAATTTTCAGGTCCGTTTCTGAGCCAAACTGTTAGGAGTACCGTCATGATCCGACCGAGACGTTTTATTTCCCTTTCGATTTTGAGCGCTAGCTTGATG
>JBOIBD010000083.1:0-10743 GCA_050739415.1 Gammaproteobacteria bacterium
TCATGCAGTTGCGCGGGAGCCGGTTGTTCGCCCCGGGTCACCGTTTTCACGGTCTCGCGACTGTCCACTGTTTCACCGAGCAGTTTCCCAGTCTGTGTGTCCACGGCTTCGCTCTCGATGGATACCCGCAAAACATACGGATCCATACCCAACGCTATTCGGCTGAAATTGAACAACGCGGTCAATGGTATGAAATCCCTGGGCTGCAGCGGCGGTTTTACCTCCACAACACCCACCACCGCGACCTTAAGGCGCGCCACACCCGGACCGGGTGCCGTTACAACTTGATAGTGCTGTTTCAACGCGGCCGTCAGGCGCGCCTGATAGTAATCCGTGATCTTCATCAAGCGCGCGGGATCCAGCGTCTGGAACTTGGCGCCGGTGTTGATAATTACCACGGGCGTTTCGATGATGAACTTTTGGTACTGCCGAGGCTGGATATCGGGCGCAATGTAGCGTGCATAACCCCGATCAGAGAGATCTGGTTTCAAAAGACTGTAGTCGGACAGAAACCCCGAATACACGGGCGGGGGCTCATTGCGTGAGGGTTTGATCTGTGAAGATGTGCAACCCACACACATCGCAGCCAGCAGGCTCGCCATGAAAATCAGTCCGTATTTCTGCACTGCTTTGGCCATTTCCGCCTCCATTACTTGTAAGTTCACGGCCTCAGACACACCCTGATACTCTGGGCCGTAAGTTCTACTTTCGCGTGCAGACAAACTTTATATAGACGTAATTCTTGCTGCTGGCCGAGGTACCGCGCATGAACCGGCCGCCGCTCGGACTCATGTTGAGTTGACTGCGTGCGCCTTGCGACAGAATTCGATAATGACCTCCGCAGGCATCGTACATCTGCCGGTTTGCATCCTGCTGCCGCATCTGGATATCCGACACGCTGCCATCTGCCAGATACCGAACCAAACCGAAATCCGATCCCGTTGTGGGAGCATACGGGCCGCCGGGTTTTGCCATCATCTGCGCGGTGGTAACCGCGCAGCCTGCCGTGAGCAAACACCCGGCAGCAATAATTAGTATGGAAATTTTACTCATTGCAGATTCCTCGGTAACTGAGTGGGTGTTATGAAGCTGACTAGGGGCGATCCGGCGCAGCCGGGGTCCAAATGACGGTCTTGCCAAACACCGGGCCCCCGACAGTAATTTTCAAGCTGCCGTCAGAGGCAAGTGTGAGCTTGCATGGGTAGGATTTGCCGCTTGCGGGAGAGTACAGCGTGCCGCCGTCCCAGACATTGTTGCCTGCATAATGGAATCCTGCCAGCAAGGCCAGCCCCATGATGGGCCGGGTGCGCAAGTCCTTGTCGGGATTGAGCCGGTCCACTTTCGGTTTGCCGGCCATGCCCTGGGGATCATCGGCGGGAAACAGTGGCGCTTTCAGCCATATGACACGACCGTTATAGGCACCGTGCGCGTTCACGATTTCCACTTTCGCACCACCATCGTTCGTGAGCCAGGTGCCGAGAATGGCCACCGCGCCGTTGCTCGCGTAGGCGACTGCCGAGAGCGCGATCAGACTGAACGCAAGACCGAATAGCAAGCTACGCATGACAGCCGTTTTCCCCTACAGTCAGATCGAAGCCAAGTGGTCTTCAGGGATAGTCACTGATTTGAGCGAATCAAACCGTACTCCCGCCCTTCAAGACCTGTCAATAGCCCGATTAACCCCCAAATTCTAGCGTGGGCATACTTCCGATTTATCGGCTGGTATCGGAATCCACACACCGTGAGTGTGCTAATGAAACAGTGCTGTTTCCAATTCTGCGAACGTCCAGGCGATGCCGCTGGTGTCTATCTGCACATCGAGTTGGCGTCCGACTTGGCGCGCGGAGAAGATGCCGCGTATGGCTGGTCCTGTCGGCGTGTGTTCAATCACCAGCGCATGTTGGCGGCCGGTGCTTTTCAATGTCTGAATGATATCGCCGACGCAGGACTGCACCACGTCCGTCAACGCCAGAGCCTCGAGTTTGTCCGTCGGCGTCATGACGTCACGTACCAGCACTTCGTTGCGACTCACACCCATCGCCTGCTGAAACCGCATCGGACGCATGCCCTTGATATCACTGAGGGTGATGAGCCCAAGTAGATCTGCATTTTCATTGAGCACGAATAGCATACGTATCCGGCTATTCCGCATACGCCCCTCGGCGGCTTCGAGCGACAGGTTGGGATCGACTGTCACAGCTTCCTTGCGATTGAGGTCCGTCATCACATCGATGGCTGGATTGTTTAGGGTCACATTACTGGGAAGTAAATCGCTGGGCCGCATCAGGCTGGTTTTCGACGGCGCAGTCATCACCGGCAGCGGCTTGAAGTCTTTGGTCACGGGCGGCTCCTGTTTTATTCAATACATGATTGACCATATGAAGTACTGAAATGATTATATATCGTACTGCCGTATCGCCAATGTACGTCCATTACTAAATATGCATAAAGCTGTGGGCATCAACACCCAATTGTCTTGCCGGATTTTGGGTATCTACATTGCAAGCCAGTCGGTAACCACGAGAGTAACTACCCGGCATGTTATAATCAAACTGTTTATTTTCACGCTTAAGCCGCAACGGATCAGCCAATCATGCCCAAGAGAATCCGCATCACCAACGTGCATCTTGACCTCGGCGCCAGTCGCCGCGGCACCGACATGGGTTCTTCAGCCATGCATGTGGCGGGTGTAGTGCCAGCGTTGGAGAAACTTGGGCATCAAGTGGTTGGTATGCGCCACATCGGTCAAGTGTCGATGGAATCGGCAGAAGTCGGCAATCCAAAGATGCGCTATCTCAAGGTCATCAATGAAGTATGCTGCGACCTGGCGGATGACGTGGAAAGCACTTTCAAGCAGAACGAGTTTCCGTTGATCCTTGGCGGCGATCATTCCCAAGCCATCGGTTCCATCGCTGGCGCCGTGCGTTTCTTCAAAGCCCAGGGAAAGGAGCTCGGTGTGTTCTGGTTTGACGCACATACCGACATGAACACGCCCGAAACCAGCCGCTCGGGCAACATTCACGGAATGCCGCTATCAACGCTGCTCGGCATGGGCCCGAAGGAATTGACCGGCATCAGCGGTCAGGTCCCGGCACTCAAAGCTGAATACGTGGTGATCTTCGGCGTGCGCGATGTAGATGCTGAGGAAGCGAAGCTGGTAAAGAAAAGTGGTGTGCGCGTGTTCACTATGAGCGAGATTGATGCGCGCGGTGCCGCCGCCTGTCTTGAAGAAGCCATGAAAATTCTTGGCCGCGCCAGCGCCGGAATTCATTTATCCTACGACTTGGACGGCTCGGATCCATCGGTCGCGCCCGGCACCGGCACGCCGGTACCCGGCGGACTTAATTTCCGCGAATCGCACTTGGTGTGCGAAGTACTTGCCAAAAGTAGCCGGCTCACCAGTATGGAAGTAGTAGAGCTCAATCCCATCCTCGATATCGAGAACCGTACTGGCAAGTTTGCAGTGTGGCTGATTCAATCGGCACTTGGCCGCACCATCTTGGGAAACTGAACTCAAAACTGATGCGTTTGGCATGCCACCAGGATAATTTTATGGGCAAACACGCAAAAGAATTCGCTGATTTCCGCCGCGAAATGAACGAGCGCATTCTGGCGGAGGACAATCGTGTCATCAAGCGCATATTTTCCGTTGACAGCCTTACCTATCAGGATGGAGCGCTGCCGGCCAAGACCAAGGAACTTCTGGGACTCACCGCCTCCATGGTATTGCGCTGCGACGACTGCGTCGCCTATCACATCAGTCAGTGTCTGGAGACCGGCTCCAGCCGCGACGAGATCATGGAAGCTCTGGGTGTGTCCCTGGTGGTGGGTGGCACAATCGTCATCCCGCATCTGCGTCGTGCCGTAGCTTTCCTGGATGAGATTACCGGCGCAATTCCCGCGAAATAAACCGAGCCACACCAGCGTTCACCTACTCAAATCTACCAGCGATGATAGGCCGGATGGCCGGGCTTTACGGCTACAAACGTGCCACGACAGGTATCGCAAACTTTCCCGCCAGCGATGAGTTCCCCCTCCACCACCGCCCGGTCTGCGGTTGATTCCATCACGCGCGCGCGCAGCTGCACTGAGCCATTCGAAGGTGTTGGACGTTTCAGAGTAATGGCGTAATCGGCAGTCACGGTGCAGGGTGGTGTATCCGCGCCGGCTTTTTGCATCAGATGCCAGGCCGCAGTCCAGTTGCAATGACAATCCAGCAGCGTACCGATAATGCCGCCGTTCAGCATCCCCGGAAACGCCTCATGGTGTGATTCAGGCGTCCACTCACACACGACATCAGTGCCTTGCACGAAACTCTTTATGTGCAGGCCTTTCGGATTCGCCGGTCCACAGCCAAAGCAAATGCCTTCCGGTGCATAGGTGTCCTGAAGAGATTTTTCCATCACGTCTGACTCACCGAGCTTGTATGTGGTAGGAAAATCTCAGCCAACATACAGCGCACGCTCCCTCCAGCACAGTTTTCAATGGTATTTACGGGACTCGAAACGATGCGCGTGTATTTATTGATAGCGTCACGTTGTGTCGGCGTGAGACTGTGCTCGGCACGCATAGACATCGCGAGCACACTGCCACCGTGATGGGTACCAAGTTGTAGCACGTTACCAGCGAATTGGTTCATCTGCTGTGCCGTAACCGGAATGATCTCATGGCCGGTTTCCTCGAGACGCTTTTGGATTCGGCGGCGTTCGCTCACTTCGGGAATACTGGCCAGGCAAAACATCGTGAAACGGTCGCCTACGCTCATCATGACGTCCGTGTGATAGATGGGTTTGCCAGTGCCGTCTACGGCGTGAAATGAAATTACCTCATATTCCAGTTTGGCGGCCCAGCCTTTCAACAGTTTTGCATCGGTACGCGGGGACAGGCAGGCATACGCCACTCGATGCACCCGATCCAGCACCAGGCTGCCAGTGCCTTCCAGAAACCGACCCTCCAGTTCTGCGGCAGACAAATCTTCGATACTGCTTACCTGGTAACCGCGCTCCTTGTGCAACGCTTCGATGATATCCGTGCGGCGTTCCCAGCGGCGGTTTTGCGCCAGCATAGGATATAGATACACGCACCCATCCGAATGAAAAGTGACCCAGTTGCCGGGAAAAATCGCGTCCGGGGTCCAGGGTTCAGAAGTGTCATCAAACACTTCCACGGTCACCCCATGCTTGCGCAAGTTGGCCACCAGCACATCAAATTCCTGCAAGGCCAGCGCCTGGGGATCATCCACCTCAATATTGGTAATCTGGAAAGAATTTGACACAGCAGTTTCGGCGTTTGTGCTAAAACGCGCCGGCCGGATCATGAGCACGGTGTTTGCAACCTGGCGTTCGAAGGTAGCCATCAGTGATCTACGAAATAGTGCAAATGTCGTGAAATCTTACACCAAAAGACAGGCGACCACGTGCCGCCTGCCGAAGTACCCTGTCAAGTGGTAAAGTTCACGCGAGTCTTCACTACACCGCCCTGGAGCCTGCAATGTCTTCTGGAATGACTCGCGGAGACCGCATACCCGACTTCAGACGTATCAATCATGCGGGCGAGCCGTGCATGCTGTACGACCTGCAGGCGGGTCAACCATTTGCACTTTTCGTATTCGACAACCCGGATGCTGCGGACACGCGCGCGACTCTCACCGTGCTTGGAAGCAATAATTCCAACTGGAATCCGATCACCCGTGTCGCACTGGTGCGCGGCACGCCTACACAATGCAGCGGTCTTGTCAACAACACGTCATCCGGTTTGACGGTCTTGGCAGATGATGGCGCAGTAGCCGCGCACCTGCTGGGAGATAAGCCGACAGGTCAACGTCTTATCACCGCATTTGTGCTGGATCCCAACCTGCGCATCATTGAACGCATCGAGCACTTGGGCAACGAAAATCTCGCTGAATTCCTGGAGCGGGTTACGGCCGTTTACGCACGTGAATCGCCGCGAACGCCGCAAATCCTGCATCAACTAGCACCGGTGTTATTTATCCCTCGCGTGCTGGATCCGAAGTTTTGCAAGGAACTCATCGCTTACTTCGAACAGGTGGGCGGGCAACCTTCCGGCGTCGCTGTTATCGAGGGCGACAAGGCGCTGTGGCGATCGGATCCATCTGTAAAAATGCGCCGCGACGTATATATAAAAGAAGGCGTATGGCTGGAACGCGTCAAGGAGGTTTTGGTCCGGCGTGTGCTGGCAGAGATCAAACGCTGTTTCAACTACCAGGTTACCCAGCACGAGGTATTTAAACTGGTTTGTTACGATGCTGAAACCGGTGGCTATTTCCGCCCTCACCGCGATAATGAATCCCGCGACACCCAGCACCGGCGCTTCGCCATGACTCTGAATCTGAATACCGGTGACTATACAGGCGGACAACTGCGTTTCCCTGAATTCGGTACTGACCTCTATGCACCGGAACAGGGTGATGCAGTTATTTTTTCATCGTCACTGCTTCACGAAGTCATGCCGGTCACGGCCGGCAAACGCTATGTGTTGGTGGGGTTCTTTTTCAGTGATGCGGAAAGTATCGCACCGATGGAATATGTGCCGACTTCTTGAAGTCAACGACCAACGACGGTTTTGAGTCGAGCTACGTGCAGACTGGGGCAGAACAAAGTCGTACCGTCTCGCCATGAATGGTGCGGGTGCCCTATACCCAAAATAGAAGAACCCCCAGCACGTTCGTACCGGGGGCTTGTGTTTAGAGCCTGGCGGTTTTTGCCATGGATGGCATTATGCCGCAGAGGGCACGGATGCCCGAGAGCGGCGACCTACTTTCGCATGGGGGTTCGCCGCATTGCGGCGAACGCCTGCACAAGGATGTGCAGGCTGGGGTAAAGCGAAGCCATGTCGTATCGCCAAGGATGGCGCAAGAATCCTGAATATCCGAGCGGGTCTCCCCATGCCCCAAATAAGAAAACCCCCGGCACGTTCGTACCGGGGGCTTGTGTTTAGAGCCTGGCGATGACCTACTTTCGCATGGGGAGACCCCAAACTATCATCGGCGCTGAGCAGTTTCACTTCCGAGTTCGGGATGGGATCGGGTGGTTCCCACTCGCCAATGTCGCCAGGCAAACCGTTTCACTGTTGCGCATGCGGTTTGGCACACGCAGTGAGTTCAAAAGTTGTCGACGCTTGATATGTCGCAGATATTTCAATAACCGGCCATGCCCAAACAAACCGTTTGGGGTTATATGGCCAAGCCTCACGGTCAATTAGTACTGGTTAGCTTCACGCGTTGCCGCGCTTCCACACCCAGCCTATCAACGTCGTAGTCTTCGACGGACCTTTAGGGGCATCAAGTGCCCAGGGAAATCTAATCTTGGGGTGGGCTTCGCGCTTAGATGCTTTCAGCGCTTATCCCGTCCGTATATAGCTACCCGGCAGTGCCACTGGCGTGACAACCGGTACACCAGAGATACGTCCATTCCGGTCCTCTCGTACTAGGAACAGCTCCCCTCAAATTTCCAACGCCCATGGCAGATAGGGACCGAACTGTCTCACGACGTTCTGAACCCAGCTCGCGTACCACTTTAAATGGCGAACAGCCATACCCTTGGGACCTGCTACAGCCCCAGGATGTGATGAGCCGACATCGAGGTGCCAAACTCCATCGTCGATATGGACTCTTGGATGGAATCAGCCTGTTATCCCCAGAGTACCTTTTATCCGTTGAGCGATGACCCTTCCATACAGAATCACCGGATCACTAAGACCTGCTTTCGCACCTGCTCGACCTGTCCGTCTCGCAGTTAAGCACCCTTGTGCCTTTGCACGCCGTGCACGATTTCCGACCGTGCTGAGGGTACCTTTGTGCTCCTCCGTTACACTTTAGGAGGAGACCGCCCCAGTCAAACTACCCACCATACACTGTTCCCGACCCGGATTACGGATCAAGGTTAGAACTGCGAACAGACCAGGCTGGTATTTCAAGGTTGACTCCATCCGATCTAGCGACCGGACTTCATAGTCTCCCAGCTATCCTACACAAGTATGTTCAAAGTTCAGTGTAAAGTTATAGTAAAGGTTCATGGGGTCTTTCCGTCTTGCCACGGGAACGCTGCATCTTCACAGCGATTTCAATTTCACTGAGTCCCGGGTGGAGACAGTGTAGCTATCGTTACGCCATTCATGCAGGTCGGAACTTACCCGACAAGGAGTTTCGCTACCTTAGGACCGTTATAGTTACGGCCGCCGTTTACCGGGGCTTCGATCAAGAGCTTCGCCTTGCGGCTGACCCCATCACTTAACCTTCCGGCACCGGGCAGGCGTCACACCCTATACGTCCACTTTCGTGTTTGCAGAGTGCTGTGTTTTTGATAAACAGTCGCAGCTACCTGGCTTTTGCAACCCTCTTCCGCTACAGCCGCAAGGGCCTTCACGTACCGAGGGCACACCTTATCCCGAAGTTACGGTGTTAATTTGCCTAGTTCCTTCACCCGAGTTCTCTCAAGCGCCTTAGGATTCTCTCCTCACCCACCTGTGTCGGTTTACGGTACGGTTCTGTACCAACTGAAGCTTAGAGGTTTTTCCTGGAAGCAGGGTATCAACCACTTCGACTCGCAAGGAGCCTCGTCATCACGCCTCGGCATTAACGACCCTCCGGATTTACCTGGAAGATCTGCCTACACGCTTGAACCGGGACAACCATCGCCCGGCTGGTTTAACCTTCTCCGTCACCCCATCGCATTGATACAAAGCACAGGAATATTAACCTGTTGTCCATCGACTACGCCTTTCGGCCTCGCCTTAGGTACCGGCTCACCCTGCTCCGATTAACGTTGAGCAGGAAACCTTGGGTTTTCGGCGAACGGGTTTTTCACCCGTTTTATCGTTACTCATGTCAGCATTCGCTCTTCTGATACCTCCAGAGGCCCTCACGGGTCCTCCTTCGCAGGCGTACAGAACGCTCCCCTACCACTCGCGCTTGCGCGCGAATCCGCAGCTTCGGTATACGGCTTAAGCCCCGTTGAATCTTCCGCGCGGGCTGACTTGACCAGTGAGCTATTACGCTTTCTTTAAAGGATGGCTGCTTCTAAGCCAACCTCCTGGCTGTCTATGACTTCCCACATCGTTCACCACTGAGCCGTAATTTTGGGACCTTAGCTGGCGGTCTGGGTTGTATCCCTCTTCACGACGCACGTTAGCACGCGCCGTGTGTCTCCCGTGATTACACTTCCCGGTATTCGGAGTTTGCATCGGTTTGGTAGTTCTAGACGAACCCCTAGCCGAAACAGTGCTCTACCCCCAGGAGTAAATAACACGAGGCACTACCTAAATAGCTTTCGGGGAGAACCAGCTATCACCGAGTTTGATTAGCCTTTCACTCCTATCCACAGCTCATCGACTACCTTTTCAACGGGAGTTCGTTCGGGCCTCCAGTGGGAATTACCCCACCTTCACCCTGGCCATGGATAGATCACCCGGTTTCGGGTCTACTACCAGCGACTGTTCGCCCATTTAAGACTCGCTTTCGCTACGGCTCCCCTATACGGTTAGCCTCGCCACTGACAGTAACTCGCTGACCCATTATACAAAAGGTACGCAGTCACCCTTACGGGCTCCTACTGCTTGTACGCATACGGTTTCAGGTTCTATTTCACTCCCCTCACAGGGGTTCTTTTCGCCTTTCCCTCACGGTACTGGTTCACTATCGGTCGGTAGGGAGTATTTAGCCTTGGAGGATGGTCCCCCCATCTTCAAGCAGGATTACACGTGTCCCGCTCTACTCATCGTGCCTAACAAGCAACGCCATTTCGAATACGGGGCTATCACCCACTATGGCCGGACTTTCCAGACCGTTCTTCTATGACATTGCCGGATAAGGGCACTGGGCTTTTCCGCGTTCGCTCGCCACTACTAGCGGAATCTCGGTTGATTTCTATTCCTCCGGGTACTGAGATGTTTCAATTCCCCGGGTTCGCTTCACCTGTCCTATGTATTCAGACAGGGATACTCTGCAAGCAGAGTGGGTTTCCCCATTCGGACATCTCCGGATCAAAGTCTGTTTGCCGACTCCCCGAAGCTTATCGCAGGCTACTACGTCCTTCATCGCCTCCTACCGCCTAGGCATCCACCATATGCGCTTGTTCGCTTGACCATATAACCCCAAAGAGTCTGGAGTCATGTGTTTGAACAAGTTCTAAAAACATTTGCCGGTTTCTCTTCCACAAATGCGACATATTTGAATGAAGCCGATTGTTCGACTTCAATCCTAAGCGCCAACAACTTTTTGAATTTTTAAAGAGCACGCCGGTGAACACGCACAGGCACAGTGAAACCACACCTAGACACACTCACGTATGTCCACGGGTGGTTTCATTGGATTGCACGGGGAACAGGGAACTGGTGGAGCTGACCGGGATCGAACCGGTGACCCCCTGCTTGCAAAGCAGGTGCTCTCCCAGCTGAGCTACAGCCCCACGCGTACTGGTCTTTTTGTGTGATTGCGTTCACACAAAAATCCTGCGTGATCAGTGGTCTCATATCCCAGACTAGCGCAGCCGATTGGTGGGTCTGGGAAGATTTGAACTTCCGACCCCACGCTTATCAAGCGTGTGCTCTAACCAGCTGAGCTACAGACCCGAGATCGGCTCGAAAGCGGACCCATCGGGTCCCGTGCTTCAGAACCAAGTAACTTGTGTGGGAGCTCGCGCTCGTGCTTGAGACGCTTTACTCTTAAAGGAGGTGATCCAGCCGCACCTTCCGATACGGCTACCTTGTTACGACTTCACCCCAGTT
>JBOIBD010000084.1:0-10695 GCA_050739415.1 Gammaproteobacteria bacterium
CCGGAATGACAAAAGAATCGCGGCGAATATCGCCGCTCCCACATCCAAAGAAAAGGCCCCGCGGAAACGCGGGGCCTTTTCTTTCTGGCTTGTGAATTCGACTCTGGTCGAAAACAGGAACCGGCCTCCTGTTACCCCCAGTGAATCAGAGCGTAACCCTGGTTTTGAAGGATAACCATGGTGGAGAGCGCGGACAGCGCAATGGTCACGTCCGAATCCACCCAACCGTGCTCAATACCGAGTGCCGCCAAAGCCTGGCCGCATACCACCACCTGGATTCCCGCAGCCTTCAGTTCGTGGATCACTTTGAGGTTGGGGTTGTCCTTTCCGAATCTCTTCTTGTAGTGGGCATTGTCGAGAACCATCGAGCCCCCATCGATGCCATAGATGACGACCACAAATTTGAGGTGATCAAGCGGTACCCCAGCAGAAGCGAAGATGTTCACGGCACGTGCCACCGGCGTCAGACCACCATCGGGATCGTTCGCGCCCTTGGATGGGCGGGTAACGCCAAATACCGCCTTGTAGATCGTGGTCTTGTCAGGCTGGAAAGCGGCATTCGGAAGTGGATGCATGGGACCCGCCTGGATCGCCGGCATCACCCAGGGACCAATCGGCGCGGCCCATATCGCCGGACAGACGGAAATCCCCAGTAAAACAGCAAGTAAACGGTAATACTTAAGCATGCCCCTACTCCTTGTGTTGACTATCATGTGGCAGCGGCGCATGTCGTCACTGCCGGTTGGCCCATAAGAGAGCTCCCATAAGGATAGCGCACGCGATATATTTTGTGCTGGAGAAAACAAAAACCCCGCCGAAGCGGGGTTTTTGTTTCGACTTACCTGTCGAATCAATAGTCCATATCACCCATTCCGCCCATGCCACCACCGCCACCGCCGGGCATGGCAGGTTTCTCTTCCTTCGGGCTCTCGGCTACCATCGCTTCGGTGGTGATGAGCAGTCCGGCTACGGACGCTGCGTTCTGCAGCGCAGTGCGCGCGACCTTGGTGGGATCCAGGATACCCAGTGCCACCATGTCGCCGTACTCGCCGGTCGCAGCATCGAAGCCATAATTGCCAGTGCCGTTGACAACCTTGTCGAGTACCACGTCCGGCGCTTCGCCGGCGTTGGCGACAATCTGACGCAACGGCTCTTCAATGGCGCGAGCCAGGATTGCGATGCCGGTGGTCTGGTCGTCGTTGGCGCCCTTCATCTTGGCGATAGACTTGTGGGCGCGCACGAAGGCTACGCCGCCACCCGGAACCACGCCTTCTTCGACAGCTGCACGCGTGGCGTTCAGCGCGTCTTCGACGCGGGCCTTCTTCTCTTTCATTTCGATCTCGGTGGCCGCACCGACCTTGACCACGGCGACGCCGCCGGCGAGTTTCGCAACCCGTTCCTGCAGCTTCTCCTTGTCGTAGTCCGAAGTGGTCTCCTCGATCTGCGCCTTGACCGCCTTGATGCGCGCTTCGATGTTCTTCTTCTGGCCGCCGCCGTCAATGATGGTGGTGTTGTCCTTGTCCACGATCACTTTCTTGGCGCTGCCGAGATCAGTGAGGCTGGCCTTCTCCAGCGACAGGCCGACTTCCTCGGCGATCACGGTGGCGCCGGTTAGAGTGGCGATGTCTTCCAGCATGGCCTTGCGGCGATCGCCGAAGCCCGGTGCCTTCACCGCGACAACTTTCACGATGCCGCGAATAGTGTTGACCACGAGAGTGGCCAACGCTTCACCTTCCACGTCTTCCGCCACGATCAGCAACTGCTTACCGCTCTTGGCCACAGCCTCGAGGATCGGCAGCATTTCGCGGATATTGGAGATTTTCTTGTCGTGCAGCAGGATGACCGGATTTTCGAGTTCCGCGCTCATGTTCTGCTGTTTGTTGATGAAATACGGCGAGAGATAGCCACGGTCGAACTGCATGCCTTCGACGACTTCCAGTTCGTTGTCGAGACCCGAGCCCTCTTCCACGGTGATGACGCCTTCCTTGCCAACTTTGTTCATGGCGTCAGCAATAATCTTGCCGATGGCCACATCGCCGTTCGCGGAGATGGTGCCCACCTGGGCGATGGACTTGTTGTCGGCCGATGGTTTGGAGAGTTTCTTCAACTCTTCGACCACCACGCCCACAGCCTTGTCGATGCCGCGCTTGAGATCCATAGGGTTCATGCCGGCGGCGACGGCCTTGAGGCCCTCGCGCATGATGGCCTGGGCCAGTACGGTGGCGGTAGTGGTGCCGTCACCAGCCTCGTCGGAGGTATTGGACGCCACTTCCTTCACCATCTGTGCGCCCATGTTCTCGAACTTGTCCTTGAGTTCGATTTCCTTCGCCACGGACACGCCGTCCTTGGTGATGGTGGGGGCGCCGAAACTCTTGTCCAGCACCACATTGCGGCCCTTCGGGCCGAGGGTAACCTTGACGGCGTTCGCCAGGACGTTTACGCCCCGGAACATGCGCTGACGCGCATCGTCACCAAATTTAACGTCTTTAGCAGCCATTGCTCTATTCCTCTAAAATTGTGTGTGAATCTTGTATCTGATGAGGCAAAACGTTATTTGCCTTCGATTACCGCGATGATGTCTTTTTCCTCGATTGACACATATTCCTCATCGTGCATCTTGAATTCGGTGCCGGAATACTTGCCAATCAGGACCTTGTCACCGATTTTTACGCTCATTGGAACCTTCTGGCCGTCTTTCAAAATCCGGCCTGATCCGATGGCGATAACCTCACCCTTCATGGGCTTTTCTTTAGCGGTATCGGGAATGACAATGCCACCGGCGGATTTGGTTTCCGCCTCAAGGCGTTTGATAATCACATGGTCGTTGAGTGGACGCAGCTTCATGGAAAGACTCTCCTCACGAAATGATTTCTTGGGATTAAGGGTCTGATACTCAGCGGTCGAATGCTTGTTAGCACTCGTCCGTGCTGAGTGCTAATGATAAGGGCGAATCCTACAGAGTCAAGGGCCAGACCATAAAATGGCTTAGAGAATTTATGGAAGAGAATCAATTAGTTATATTCTGTACCTGTCCTGACCAACAGTCAGCAGAACGTATCGGGACGGTTCTGGTGGAAGAACGTTTGGCGGCCTGCGTGAATCTGGTACCCGGCCTCACTTCTATATACCGTTGGCAGGGTAAACTCCAAAAGGAACCGGAATGGCTGCTGCTCATCAAAACCACCGGCGCTTGCTTCGAGGCCTTGAGAGTCCGTATCCGCGCCCTGCACCCTTATGAAGTCCCGGAAATCATCGCCCTGCCTATCAAACATGGCGGCCCGGCCTACCTGAACTGGCTTAGCGAGAACACCACGGCCCCATGAAAAAATTCGCACTTCTACTCGGACTGCTGGCTCTGTTGCCGGCGCTGGGCCGCGCCGACAACCAGCCGCTCCCCCCGGATCAGGTCTACCGCCTGCAAGTACAGCCCCAGAACGGCGTACTTATGGCCCATTGGGACATCCTCCCCGGCTACTACCTATATAAGGACAAATTCCAGTTCATCAGCCACACAGCCGGTGTCGCCCTGGGCGCGGTGCAATTTCCCGCCGGCGAGATGCACCACGACCAGTTCTTCGGTAGCCAGGATATTTACCGCAACGGCGTCACCGCCAGCATTCCCTACAACGGTTCGGGACCATTGGTGCTGGATGTGGTGTACCAGGGCTGCGCCGATTTTGGTTTTTGTTATCCGCCGCAGAAAAAACAATTCAAGCTGACGCTCGCGACAGCAACTCCAACCGCGGTACATCCTCCTGATCTCGCTGCACTGGTGGCCGGTGGAAAAAGCGACGGCGGTTTTCCGCCGCCGGATCAAGTATTTCATTTCAGGGCATCCGCAAAGGATGCCAGCACCGTAGCTGTGAGTTGGCAGATCGCCGACGGTTATTACCTGTACCGGCAAAAATTCCATTTCACCAGCAGTGACCCGAACATGGCACTGGGTGCGCCGGATTTTCCTCAGGGTGAAATCGAAAACGACCAATACTTCGGCACTCAAGAAATTTACCGCCACAGCGTGGACGCGATAATTCCCGTCACGCGCAGCGGCAACGCCGACGCGTTCGCGCTCACGACCACGTATCAGGGTTGTGCCGACAAGGGTCTGTGTTACCCGCCGATCACGAAAACCGTCACCATCAACTTCACTTCACCGGGTGTGGCTTCCATGCCGGCAGCGGGTACTCCGGCTGTCAGCGCACCAGTCGCGACAACGCCTGCCTCGCAACAAGACAGGCTGGCGAAGCTCATCCGCAGCGGCAATCTCGCCTGGGTGTTGCTGGTATTCCTGGGGCTGGGCTTGGCACTCACATTTACGCCGTGTGTGTTACCCATGATCCCAATCATTGCCGGACTAATTGCCGGCCAACATCAGAAACCGTCCACAGCACGCGCTTTTTCCCTGTCGCTGGTGTATGTGATTGCGATGGCGCTCACGTATACCGTGGCCGGCATCGTCGTGGCGCTTATCGGCGCCAATGTGCAAGCCTGGTTCCAGAATCCCTGGATCGTGAGCATCTTCAGTCTGATTTTCGTGCTGCTGGCGCTGTCCATGTTCGGGCTGTATGAGCTGCAGATGCCGAGCGCCATCCAGACGCGGCTCGTCGGCTTGAGCAATACCCAGAAAGGTGGAGCCTTCGTGGGCGTTGGCATCATGGGTGTGCTCTCGGCGCTCATCGTTGGACCCTGCATTACCGCACCGCTGGTGGCGGCATTGCTGGTGATTGGCCAGAGCGGTGATCCGGTGCGTGGCGGTCTGAGCTTGTTCGCACTTGGCATCGGCATGGGCATACCGCTGCTTATCGTGGGCACTTCCGCGGGTAAACTGGTTCCCAAAGCCGGAGCCTGGATACAGTCGGTTAAATATGTACTCGGCGTGATCCTGCTCGGAGTCGCCATCTGGTTCCTGTCGCGCATCCTGCCGGGTCCGTTCACACTTGTGTTGTGGGCGGCGCTCGCCATCATCTGCGGTATGTACCTGCTGATGCTGGAAACGCGCGGCAGCGGCTGGCGGAAGTTGTGGAAAGGTGTGGGTGTGACGGTCGGAATCTACGGCATCATCATGCTGGTGGGTGCCGCTACCGGCGGTACGGATCCCTTGCAGCCGCTGGCACATTTCAATCTCAACAATCCCACTGCATCAATTGCTGCGCGCGCAGTTGACTCGCAAACTCTGCACTTCACGCGCATCAAGACGCTCGCGGATCTCAATCAGGCGGTGATGCAGGCAAGCCGGGAGCACAAAACCGTGATGCTGGATTTCTATGCTGACTGGTGTGTGTCCTGCAAAGAGATGGAGCACGGCGCCTTCCAGGATGCAGGTGTAAAAACGGCATTGGCGAATACCGTGCTGTTGCAGGCGGATGTAACTGCCGATGACACGCAGGATCAGGCGCTGCTCAAACACTTCGGCATCTATGGGCCACCCAGCATCATGTTTTTTAACAGTGCGGGTCAGGAACTCACGCCGGATCGTGTGGTCGGCTACATGAGTGCGCGTGATTTTGAAACCCACATTCATCAGGCCTTCGGTACCACGCCAGGAACCGCGATTTGAAACATACCCAAGCCACTGGACTCGTCATCGCTATCTTGATTGCCGCGGCTGCCGCGGGCTTCGCCGTATATGAATGGCTACAACCTATCACGCACACGTCGACGACGCTGGTGCCACCCGCAACATCGCTGCAAAATCCGCCGACAGCACTGTCCGCAGATCAAGCCCTGGCGCTCTCCATGGATGATCTGAGCGGCAAATCTCACAGCCTCGCCGACTGGCACGGCAAAGTGCTGTTGGTAAATTTCTGGGCTACCTGGTGTCCGCCCTGTCTGCATGAAGTCCCTTTGTTGGTAAAGCTACAGGCACAATATGCTGCTCAAGGATTCCAGGTGGTGGGTATCGCCACCGACGAGCAGAGCGAACAGGACGTGCGCGATTTCGTAAAACAGATGGTGGTGAATTACCCCATCCTCATGAGCGACAATCAGAGTGCTGAAATCATTGCAGCACTCGGCGGCACCTTCAGGGGTCTGCCCGTTAGCATCCTGCTGGACCCGAATGGCAAGGTGATCAAAATTCACTCCGGCGAGCTGGAACCAGACGAAGCGGAAAACCTGGTGCGAAACGCTCTCAAGCTCCCAAACGCACCACCAGTGACGTCTAGCGCCACGACGCAGGCGAACTAGCGGTCAAAAGCCGCGATCAGGCGGCTTTCTGCCAAAATCGGCATGGACAAACCCAATCTCCTAGCCCACAATCTCTGTCGGTCGGGCGTTGGCAACCCAAGCCAAGTACGGATATCTTTGGGTGGGTAAAGACTCCGAACAATAAAAAGGCCCCAACATGCACCGCCCCGCTCCGGGCACTTTTACCCTCACAGGCTCGGACCTGGGACGATTCAAACCACAAAAACTGTGCTATCGTGTTTCAATCTTCTGGGATTCCCTTGATATGTGGAGGCATCGCGTGGCGAACGTCCTGCTTCTGAATGGTCCTAATCTAAACTTGCTAGGCGAGCGGGAACCTGAACATTACGGCCATGATAGCCTGCAGCAACTCGAAAAACGTCTCACAGAACAGGCCAAGAGCTTGGGACATACCTTGACGAGCTTCCAGAACAACCACGAGGGTGCCTTGATCGACCGCATGCACCAGGCGCGTAAAGATGGGACAGCCTTTCTGCTCTTCAATCCGGGCGGCTACACGCATACCAGCGTGGCCCTGCGCGATGCCCTGGCGGCAGTACGTTTGCCCTTTATCGAGGTCCATGTGAGCAATACCCACGCACGTGAGACCTTCCGGCATCATTCCTATTTTTCCGATCTGGCAGTTGGCGTCATCACCGGCCTGGGCACCCAAGGCTATGAGTTCGCCCTGCAGGCGGCGGATCGTTATCTCCACGCACATCCCAAAGAACCTGGCTTAACCTGATCTTAATCGGGGGTATTCCATGGATATACGCAAGGTCAAGAAACTCATCGAGCTGCTGGAGGAATCCGGCATCGCCGAAATCGAGATTACCGAGGGCGAGGAATCGGTGCGCATCAGCCGCTACGGCAACCCGCCGGCGGTCAGTCACCCAGTGGCATCCGTGGCAGTAGCGGCTGCACCGGCTGTGGCGCCGGTGGCGAGTGCGCCTGCGCCGGTCGTTTCGCCATCCGGCAAGGAGATCCCGGCGGGACACCAAGTGAAGGCTCCCATGGTAGGCACCTTCTACCGCTCCGCTTCGCCCGGTGCTAAATCCTTCGTGGATGTGGGCAGCACGGTCAAGGAAGGCGATACCTTGTGCATCATCGAGGCTATGAAGATGATGAATCAGATTGAAAGTGACAAGGCCGGCACCGTCAAGGCGATCCTGGCCAACAACGGCGATGCGGTGGAATTCGGTCAGCCACTGATCATCATCGAGTAAGCCCTCATTCCTGCCAAATCACCAACCCGGGCACCCGCCATGCTCGACAAGATCGTGATCGCCAACCGCGGCGAGATCGCCCTGCGTATCCTGCGCGCCTGCCGCGAACTGGGCATCAAAACCGTGGCGGTACATTCCACCGTCGACCGGGAATTGAAACACGTGCTGCTGGCCGACGAATCGGTGTGCATCGGACCACCACCATCCTCGGAAAGCTATCTCAACATGCCGGCGATCATCAGTGCGGCGGAAGTCACTGATGCGGTGGCTATTCATCCCGGCTATGGTTTCCTGGCGGAAAACGCTGACTTTGCCGAGCGTGTGGAAAAGAGCGGTTTCATTTTCATCGGCCCGCGCCCCGAGACCATCCGTCTCATGGGCGACAAGGTCTCCGCCAAACAGGCCATGCGCGAAGCCGGCGTGCCTACGGTACCCGGCTCGGATGGCGCCCTGTCGGGAGATCCCAAGCAGGCGGTAGCCGCAGCCCGCAAGATCGGCTATCCAGTGATCATCAAAGCTTCCGGCGGCGGCGGCGGTCGCGGTATGCGTGTGGTACACAGCGAAGCGGCGCTGGTATCGGCCATCAATATGACCAAGGCGGAAGCCAAGGCCGCATTCGGCAACGATGCGGTGTATATGGAGAAATTCCTGGAACGTCCCCGGCATGTCGAATTCCAGGTACTGGGAGATGGCGAAGGCAACGCGGTGCATCTGGGTGAACGCGACTGTTCCATGCAGCGCCGTCACCAGAAAATAATCGAAGAAGCTCCCGCGCCGGGCATCACCGAGAAACAACGCCGCACCATGGGCGAGCGTGTGGTCGAAGCCTGCGAAAAAATCAACTATCGCGGTGCCGGTACTTTCGAGTTCCTGTACCAGGACGGCCAGTTCTATTTCATCGAGATGAACACCCGCGTGCAGGTGGAACATCCGGTGACAGAGCTGATCACCGGCATCGACATCGTGAAATGGCAGTTGATGATTGCTGCCGGCAAGCCGTTCACGCTCAAGCAGAAAGACATCCAGATCAAGGGCCACGCCTTCGAATGCCGCATCAACGCGGAAGACCCGAGAAAGTTCACACCCTCGCCCGGCCTCATCACCCGCTGGCATGCGCCCGGTGGACCCGGCATCCGCGTGGACTCACACATCTATACCGGCTACACCGTGCCACCGTATTACGATTCGCTCATCGCCAAGATCATCGCCTACGGCGACGATCGCGCCTCAGCGTTGGCGCGTATGCGCATGGCCATGCAGGAAATCGTAGTGGAAGGCATCAAGACCAACATCCCGCTGCATCAGGAATTGTTCAGCGACTCGGCCTTTATCGCCGGAGGCACGAATATCCATTATCTGGAAAAGAAACTCGGATTGTAAAAAGGTGAGGCGTGAGGCGTGAGGCGTGAGGCGTGAGGCGTGAGGCGTGAGGCGTGAGGCGTGAGGCGTGAAAAAAGTATTGCGGGAGGATTATTCATTGTCAAATCTCTTTTTTCTTAACTCCTCACACCTAACCCCTCACCCCTCACTCTCTTATGTCCTGGCTCCAACTTGAATTGACGCTCGATGCCGCCAAGGCCGAACGTGTCGAAGCGGCATTGCTCATGGCCGGTGCGTCATCGGTAACATTCAGCGACGCGGCCAACGAACCACTCTACGCACCCGATCCTGCGCAGCCCCACCTCTGGTCTCAAATACGTGTCACCAGTCTATTTCCTTCCAATACCAATCCGGATGCAGTGCGTGCGGTGCTCGTGTCGGTTCTCTGTATTCTGCCACTGCATCATTTCACGACATTGGAAGATCGCGAGTGGTCGCGTGAATGGCTCAAGGATTTCAAACCCATGCGCTTCGGCCGGCGATTGTGGATCGTGCCAAGCGCCTATGCCCCGCCCGATCCCACGGCTGTCAACATTACGCTGGACCCGGGACTCGCCTTCGGTACCGGCACCCACGCCACCACCGCGTTGTGTCTGGAATGGCTGGATGGCGCCGAGCTGGCGGGTAAAACAGTTATTGATTACGGCTGCGGCTCGGGCATCCTCGCCATCGCCGCGGCGTGTCTGGGTGCGCAAAACGTATGGGCGGTAGACAACGATCCGCAAGGCTTGATCGCCACGCATGCAAACGCTGACCGTAATCGAGTGACTTCGACTCTGAAAATCAGTCCGCCCGACCAGCTGCCGGCGACACTGGCAGATGTATTGCTGGCCAACATCCTGGCCGCGCCGCTCGTGGAACTGGCGCCGTGTTTCGCGGCCCATCTGAAATCCGGTGGCAGACTGGTGCTTTCCGGTATCCTTGACAGCCAGAGAGATGAGATTCATAACGCCTATGCGCCCTGGTTTCGATTTGCCGGCGGCGCGCGATCGGCTGAATGGGTGCTGATGAATGGTTTACGTGAGTAATCGTTGAATGCTAACCACCTGCACAGCCTGCGGGACCCAGTTTCGCGTCAGTACCGCGCAGTTGCGCTCGGTGCACGGCTTGGTGCGTTGCAGCCGCTGTCACAGCGTCTTCGATGCATTCGAGACGCTGCGTGAGGAATATGAAGCTGCCCCGCCTGTGAACGATGCGCCGGCTCCCGATGAGTTGGCCGCACTCGCCCAGGAAATCAGCGATCGGAAAGACGAAAAGCCGCCGGTGATCCCCGCACGCATCGCGGCTCAGCCCGTGGACGCGGCAGATATGGATATCCACCCCGAGGAAAAACAAGCGCCAGTGGTAGATGACCTGTTTGCGGCTGTCTGGGGGGAAACTCCAGGCTCTGCACCGGCAGAGGCCATTTCCAAGCCGGCAGAGACCGCAACGCCGATGCTCATCGAGGATCACATCCCCAAACCGCCCGACTTGGCACGCGATCAGGCTCTCTACAAACATGTTCGGTTACCGCCGCGGGAACACGCTGTTCCCAAGAGAAAACCCGAACCCTTGGCCATAAATGGCTGGGGGATAGGCGTGGTGGTGCTGGCACTGTTACTGGGTATTCAAGTGGTGAACGCCAATCGTCTGGCGCTGAGCAACAGTCCGATCCTGGGCGCACCGCTGGCGGCAATCTATTCGGTCATGGGCCATCCCCTCAAAGCCTACCCGACATCGAGCACCTGGCAGGTGAGCAATATCAACGTCACCTCGGACCCGGATACGCCCGGCGCCCTGTCCATCACCGGCGCGCTGCAAAACAGCGCGAGCTTCGCCCAATCCTGGCCACTGCTGCGGGTGGAACTCACCGATCGCTATGGCGATCCATTGCGTGCGCGGGATTTCACCGCCAGTGCATACC
>JBOIBD010000085.1:0-10693 GCA_050739415.1 Gammaproteobacteria bacterium
TGCGCATCTCGCCGTGGTCGGGAATCCTCCACTCCATCCCAAGGGAGATTTTCATCTTACTGCCGATGGGCGTCTGCATGCTGATGGAGAACCACGTCTTACCTACAGTGGTATTGGTATACACGATCCAAAGTTCTTCCAACATTGCAGTCCTGGAAAGTTCCCGATGTTGCCATTGTGGCAGCAAGCCATGCAAACTGGATGCGTCAGTGGTCAGAGATATGATGGAATGTGGAAAGATATCGGGACAATGGAAGGATTACGCGGGCTCTCGTGATCATGATTGCGTGAATAAGTGTAGATTCATCGCATAAAAAGACCTCGGCTAGCAATGCAGATAGATTAACATGTATCAGGATAAACGGTAGTCATTCATATGTTTTGAGGTGGTGGTTAATAATCCAGTTACCTTCCGCTTTCGTTTCTATTGCATTTTAAGTTCCACCGAGTACGCCACATTCGGACTGAATACCCCCATATATAAATACAACCCAGTGGCATTGCCAAAAGCCCCCGAGACATCCTTGGTGCTTTCAAAGGCCAAGCCATTCATTACACCTGGGCAGCTCGATCCGCTAGCAATGTAATTAACGAAGAAAACATTCGAGCCGGGATCCTGCTGTACGATACTTCCGCTTATGCTACAACCGTAGCCATCATTACCGCTGATAGTCGCATCTGCGTTGATTGTGATAGCTACCGATGTGGATGACTTGCCAGTGTAATACCCGTCCCATTGTCCTGTTAAGCTAGCGACAGATGGCGTTCCTGTATCCGTTACGAAGGATGTCATAGTGAAATTGCCATTGAACCCGGTCGTCGCGAAACCGGCATACTGCGTATAGTTACCAGTATCAATGCCGGTCAGGGACGCAGTCATGTTTGTTTCTGTGGTAGTCGAAGTATAGTTTCCGTTGACAAGGAATGTATCAATGTGGTTGCCATCAGAAAATACCTGCCCGGCTGGCGCGATACCGATGATGGTGCTGGTGAATGGCGATTGTTGCGGAACAAACTGAATCATGAACACGTTGCCCTGTTTGTCGGCGAAGTAACCGAATCCGCCAGATGATACGGTGCCAGTCACCGGTATGTCGCTGCTGTTATTTAGGTTGTACGTTCCGGTCCAGGGCCCCGGCACTACTTGAAGAACGACCGTTGAGGCAGGGTTTGTAGAGCTTGAACCACCGCAGCTTGCGATTAAACCACTAGAACAAATAACAAATAACGCTATGAATCTTAATAAAGGCATTGGAATTAACTGTTCCTTCGTACGCATAGAAATATTTACCACTTATTAATGTGCTGCCCAGAGGCAGATTATCGAGTAAGAACTTTGCACTTTATACTTATGATGTATCATTAAAATGGAATTATGACAATTGTTGCATTATATGAACGTAAGGTTATTTAGCTTGTGGGACATCATTCACTACTGGCCTACGAGCAACGCCACAACAGGCGCGCCGCTTTCACCCAGCATTATCACTGACAGGTTTGTAATCGTGTAGAAAGCATAATTTGTGGTTCTACCTGCACTTGTGATCAGGGTAGCGGTGCCCCGCGTGACTGAGCTGGCTGAACCCGTCGTTATGGTGTATGTGCCCGTGACGGAAAGTTGGCCAGAACTTGTACCGTTGTCATTAACATTCGCATAGCCGGCTGTAGCGCCAACTCCGTTCAGATATAGGAGACCAACTGCGGCTGAAGGGGCGGTGGAATTGACAGGACTTGATTGGCTTAATGAATAATATCCGGACAGAGATGCGATGGAATATCCGCCGCTTTGGCTGAAGAATTCCCCACTTGCATTAATACCATTATCGGTTGTCAACAGGAAACCAGAACCGGGGCTGATATCGTAAAACACATAGTTGTTTGTGCCACTACTGCCAGTAAGAGTAATGGTGCCACGTCCGTATGAAGCATTGGTGAAGCTGCCAGTCAATGTGCTATTGGTTGCTATGCTGCCTGCCCTATTAATATCATTGGTTCCAGCATCGATAATGCCTATCGTTGTTGCATTGGTAAAGAAGCCACCTGCCGCCCCATAGTCGGCCGTACCGTTGGTACCTGCAATATAATATACATAGCCACCGGCAAGGATTGTTGTGGGTAGTACCGATTGCTGTAGGAAAACAGGGCCGCTTAAATGCCCCAGAGTATCAATCTCTATGAATTGAAATTGAACTGGAGATACTATATAAAAACTGTAGGTGCGGGTACCTGTAGAGTCTGTAAAGGTGGCCGTACCGCGAGCGTTACTACCTATACTGTAGGTTCCGCTGAATTGTTGATAGGCTGTAGTCTTTCCATTATTCAATTCTTCCTCTGCGTAACTCAAGGTAGTGGATCCATTGGTATTGAAATAGCCGATGACATTCAAATAGGCACCTGATTGAACCGCGCCGGAAAGGTTAAACACATACGGCGCATTCAGGCTTGTGATGCTCAACGCTGTTGAGAGTTGAGGGTAAAAAACACCTGTAGCAGTTGTACCAGGATCAGTACGCATAATTGCCGCCTGCCCTTGGTTATTGAGGGTCAACCCCATGCTAAAGCTACCCTGTGCGCTGGTAAAAGTGGCAGTGCCCTGTCCATTGGCATTAATCAGATAACTACCATTGAATGGCTGCGCGGTCGAGATGCCGGCTGGCCCATTGATGTCTTCGACGCCGTTACTGATAGTGCCATTAGCATTCGCAGTAAAACTGCCGGTGACCGCCCATGGGCCGCCGTTTTCAGTACCTTGCAGGCTGAATACGTAGTTGCCGGTCAAGGAAGCATTGGCGAACGAAATAAAGATCATGATTGAGGTACTAATCGCTGGATAGGCCTGGGGGGCAGCCTGAATAGTTACTGATCTACCTGAGGTCGGGGTATTGGGCGCGGTGTAAAGTCCCTGCGGTGTAATGGTACCCACGGTACTGTTGCCGCCGGGGATATTGTTCACGTACCACAATACGGTTGTGTTGCTGCTGCCGATAACCGTAGCCTGAAGCTGCAAAGTGGTACCCGCACCGATCACGGTAGCTACCGGCGAATTGAATACGATATTTGGGTTGTTAATTTCTGAACTACTACCGCCACATCCTGCGATGATGAGTATCAGAATAAGTAACGGTAGTTTTCTTAGAATCCGAGACATAGGATCATTTACTCCAGAAGAATCACTTCGTGATAAGACGATGGCCGTTACGATAGACTCTTAATCAGAGGTACCATAATTCTGGCAGCGCCGAGATTTATGGCAGCTCCAAGTTGGAGTCGTGCGGCGGCCGAGTCGCTTAAAAATAAATCCTTGGTGGGTTGCGGTAAAAGACCGCTCGGGAACTGAAAAATCAGCATTTATTGTAACCCAGATACTCGAGCAGATGAGGTTTAAGCCGGGCCGTGATCAGGTTTAACTGGTCGGGTCCGCCCAAGTCTTTAACCTGAGTCATCTGCAGGTCGGTGTAGCCACAGGGATTGATGCGCGAAAACGGCTCCAAGTCCATGGCCACATTGAAAGCCAGTCCGTGATAGCTGCAACCATGGCGCACGCGCAATCCCAGTGAAGCGATTTTGTGACCGTCCGTGCTATACACACCAGGCGCAGCTGGCTTGCGGACGGCAGTGATATTGAAATCCCTGAGTGTTGCGATAACACTGTTCTCGATGGCCTCCACCAGCGCACGCGCACCCAGCTTGAGGCGCTTGAGGTCGAGCAAAGGATATACCACCAACTGCCCCGGCCCGTGGTAGGTCACCTGTCCGCCGCGATCAATATGAATGACCGGAATATTCCCGGGCGCCAATACATGTTCCATCTTGCCGGCAAGCCCGAGTGTGAAAATCGGCGGATGCTCCAGGAACCAGATCTCATCGGGAGTACCAGAATCACGCTCCTCGGTGAAACGCTGCATGGCATACCAGGTGGGCAAATATTCGACGCTCCCCAAGTTCTGCAGCAACGGCGGTTGTGGCATCACAGGGTCACAAGAACGTGCGAATTGCCGGACAGTTCGGAATAGAGTGCATCCAGCTGCGCGCGGCTGTCAGCCATGATAGTCACAGTGAGCGAAATGAAGCGTCCCTCACGGCTCGGCTGGCGGCTTACCTGCAAGCTATCGAGAGGTGCCGCATGCCGTGAAAATGCTGCCGCTACAGTCTGGTGGAATTCCGGCGTGTCCCGGCCCATGATCTTGATGGGGAATTCGCAAGGGAACGTAAGCGCCGATTCAGGCTGCGCGTTCTTATCGGCTGGCTGCGGTTTGGAGATGTCAGTCATAGGTATGTCAAATGTGGAGTGCGCTCGCGGCTCTTTCAAGACAGATGAATGCCTGTTTACTCCCGTTTGTGGTGCTGGAATAAGCCATACATACGCCGCCAGTGATCGCCGGGTCTGCCAGTACCCACCTTGTGACCATCCAGTTCGGTCACGGCGTATATCTCGCGGGTGGAGCTGGCAAACCAGATTTCCTGTGCACTGTGGAGTTGCGCCACGGGAATTCGGGCCTCTTGGCATGCTATCCGGTGCTGTACAGCCAATTCCATGACTACGTCGCGTGTGATGCTGGGCAACAGTTCGGCACTCTTGGGTGGAGTGATGAGCACATCTGCATGCACGATGAACAGACTGCTAGCGGTACCTTCGCTGGCATGGCCGTCGCGTATCAGTACCGCCTCGTTACAGCCTTGATCCACTGCCGTCTGGCGCAGTAACACGTTCCCCAGGAGAGACACGGACTTGATATTGCAACGTCGCCAACGGATATCCTCAAGGCTGACAGCTTTCGCTCCCCTTTCGAGCAGCGTGGACGGGAGTTCCGCGAGCGATGAACACATGGCAAATACTGTAGGCGGAATGTTCTGGGGGAAAGCGTGATCGCGGCCGCTATCGGCTCCCCGCGTCACTTGCAGATAGACTGCCTGATCGCCGCCCCCATTCATGGCTGTCAGGTCTTTGAGCATGGTGATCCAGTATGCGTGGGTATGCGGATTTTCCAGGCGGATGCCATCCAAGCTGTACTGCAGCCGCTTGAGATGCGCATCCAGATGAAACAACCGGCCCGCGTAGACAGGAATCACTTCATATACACCATCCCCAAACAAGAAACCCCGGTCCAATGGCGAGATATGCACTTTGCCCAAGGGCAGGTAATCCCCATTGAAATACGCGTTCGGGAGTGGTTTAGCCATGCTATTTCTTGACGAACCACAGATGGATGCTATCGACGATACGCCGGAAAATATTGCCTTCGGGTACCGCCTTCAAAGTATAGAGCGGCGCGTCCAACAGAGCCTTGCCATCATAGGAAACGTTTACTGAACCGGCTGCCGCACCTGCCGCGATCGGCGCGATCAGTCCCGACGGGGTTTGCAGTGTAGCGGAGAGTTGCGGATAACTGCCCTTGGGGATAGTTACATACAAGTCGTGTGTTACACCCACCGGCACGCTGCTGTCGTCGCCTTTCCAGGCCTTGAGTTGTGTGATGGCCGTGCCAGCGGCGTAGAGCTTGTGGGTTTCATAGAAATTGTAGCCGTAGTTGAGCAACGCTTCGTCATCGATGGCGCGGGCTTTTTCCGAAGGCGTGCCCATGACCACGGCGATCAGGCGCATGCCGTCGCGCAGCGCCGACACTACCATGCAGTAGCCGGCCTGATCCGTGAAGCCGGTCTTGAGACCATCCACGGAAGGGTCGGTGAACAACGGTGAGACGCGGTTTGGCTGCGTGATATTGTTCCAGGTGAAGCTCTTTTCGGAAAAGAATCGCCGGTAATAGTTCGGGAATTGGTTGATGATGGCGCGAGAAAGTATCGCCAGATCCAGCGCAGATACATAGTGACTTGGATCATCGGTAAGACCGGAGGCGTCCACGTAATGCGTGTTCTTCATGCCAAGCTTTTGCGCATATTGATTCATCAGATCGGCGAATCCGTCCTCCGTGCCACCGACCCGTTCTGCCAGCGCCACGGCCGCATCGTTACCCGATTGTACAATCACGCCTTGCAGCAGGTTCTCCACGCTCACCTGGCTGCCCACTTTCGCGAACATGCGTGAGCCGCCCATACGCCAGGCTTTAACGCTGATGGTGACGGGCGTGTCCAGCTTTATCACATCATCCTTGAGGGCATGAAACACCACATACACAGTCATGAGTTTGGTGAGGCTCGCAGGTTCGGAATGTTCATCCGGATTGCTTGCGACGATCACCTGGCCGCTGTTGGCATCCATGAGCACATAGCTTTTCGCTTTGAACTGTGGCGGTGCGGGAATCGGGATCGCCTGCGCGCTCAGAGCGATGCAGAGGATAAGCAGACCCAGAACATGGGCAACAAGACGCTGGCTTCTCAAGAGAGCACCTCGGGTCAATCAGTGATGGAGTAAATCGGATATTTATTAAGTAATGATTCTACCTAACACAGACTTTGCATGCGTGGTTGTGTGATGGTCTACATTTTTATAAATCAGAACTCTACGTTGGTTTAGTTTCGAGGAACTCTTCTACGCTGCAATCCTACCAACCCTGTCAGTATCAGTAGCCCTAATACACCCAGTACACCTCCACCACCTGAAGAGGTTGTACCGGAACCCCCATCACCTGATGCTGCCGCGTTGCCAATTCCGGCAAGATTTATTATGTCGGGACTCGTCGGAGCACTGCTGGTAATAACCAGAGTTGTCGAACGTGTGCCAGAAGATGACGGAGTGAAGGTTATGTTGATGTTGCATTTACTACCGTTTGTTAGTGTTGATCCACAGTCGCTATTTTCACTGAAATCATCGTTACCGCCTCCACTGAAGGTAAATGACATCCCAGTGATGCTTGCGTCACCGATATTTTTTAAAGTCACAGTTTGACTGGGGCTAGTAACACCTTCGTTGGTATTTCCAAAGTCGAGCGAAGTGGAGCTGAGAGATAATACGGGTACCTTGTATTGAATGGTCCCGGCGATACTCGCCGGGCTGATCGATGCGGAATATTGGGTATTCAACAGCACCGAGACAGTGTTGCTGGCGGTATTCGCGACCACGAGGTCGGGTAAGCCATCGCCGTTCACATCCTTCACGGTCACTGAAGCTGGGCTGCTGCCGGTGGCGAAGGTCTGCTGGGCGGCGAAGCTTGGTGTGATGGCACCAGGAGCGGTGGTATTCAACAGCACCGAGACAGTGTTGCTGGCGGTATTCGCGACCACGAGGTCGGGCAAGCCATCG
The DNA here is from genome assembly GCA_050739415.1 of Gammaproteobacteria bacterium. Lineage (GTDB taxonomy): Bacteria > Pseudomonadota > Gammaproteobacteria > Natronospirales > REEB76 > REEB76. The sequence continues at coordinate 7,199 of JBOIBD010000085.1, forward strand.
CCGTTCACATCCTTTACGGTCACCGAAGTTGGACTGTTGCCGGTGGCGAAATTTAGTTGAGGGGGAAAATTCACTGCAGCCATGGGAGCTGGTGTCGTGTTGAGCAGCACTGAGACGGTATTTGAGAAGTAGTTTCCAACGATGATATCGGGTTTGCCATCATTGTTTAGATCGGCTGTCGCTATTGAAAAAGAACCATATCCAGTGGCAAAGGATTGAGTGGTGATGAAACTTGGCGTGGTGGCGCCTGGGGCAGTGATGTTCAAGAGTATCGAGACAGCGTCGCTGCCATAGTTTGTGACAATGATATCGGGTCTGCCGTCGCCGTTCACATCCGCCACGGATAACCCATATTCACCATCTCCGGCATCGTAGATCTGCTGGGCGGCGAAGCTCGGTATAGCGGCACCGGGTGCGGTGGTGTTCAGGAGCACTGAGACGGTATCGCCGTTCTGATTAGCGACGATGATATCGGGTCTGCCATCGCCGTTTATATCCGCCGTTCTCACCGATTGTGGTGTTATTCCGGTTGGAAACGACTGCCGGGGGGCGAAGGTTGGGATCGTAGCGCCGGGAGCGGTGGTATTCAGAAATACATAAACATTGTTGTCTTGACTGTCCGCAGAAACGATAATGTCAGGCTTACCATCGTTGTTCAAGTCCGCCACAGTAACCGAGGCTGAGAAAAGTCCGGCGGGGATAGGCTGGTCAGTGAAGCTCACCGTTAAAGAACCGGTTGGGGTAGTGTTCAGAAGTACGTCACCACCACCAGTAGAATCAGCAAAAATTAGATCAGGCTTGCCGTCGCCGTTTATATCCGCCACGGTTACGGATACGGACAAGTACACGTCCAGGCTTTGCTGTGCAGCGAAGCTTGGCGTGATGGCGCCGGTGGGAGTGGTATTCAACAGTACGGAGGCAAAGTCACCTTCATTCGCCACAATAATGTCGGGCTTGCCGTCGCCGTTTATATCCGCTGTGATCACTGATGCGGGGCCAGCCCCAGTCGCGAAACTATATTGGGCAGAAAAACTCGGCATAGTTGCGCCGGGGGCGGTAGTGTTCAAGTACACCGAGACGGTGTTGCTGTGCGCGTTAGCGATGATGAGATCAGGCTTACCATCGCCGTTCAAATCCGCTGCCGTTACCGAAGAAGGTGTGCTTCCGGTGACGAATGTTTGTTGCTCTGTGAAGTTTGGCGCTGGGCCGACTCCGATAGCATTAGTCAGGTTGAGAGTGAAGGATTTGTCTGGATAAACGACGCTGCTGCCAAGGGTGGTTACTCCCAGATTGGCGCTCAAGGCACCGGCCGGTAGTTTGAAAATACCGCTTGTGGCAGTGTAATCGGTACCAGCCTTGGCGCTTCCATCCACGGTCTGGTACAGGAAATAAGTATCGTAATTCAGGTCGCCACTCCGGTTTACGGGAAAGTTCATGGTTACAGAAGATAGACCCGAAATTGTGGCGCTGCCATTCGTACCGATTAGTGCAGTAGTATCAGCGAGAACCGGTACCATAATGCCGAGGCTAAACAATGTGGCTAGTATTATTCTCATCCAACATGTTGATATGGTTTTGGTTAGCATAGTTGTAACTCCGCTTTATTACTCTTCGAGTACTTATAACGTAGTATTCTTATCAGCCATATGCTGGAAACAGGAATAATAGCACCTACCAGCGAGTCTGCACTTGGTCCTCCCTAAATACAAGTTTTATTGGACAATATAAAATTCAACTGAATCGGAGAGAAGTGAAGAGTGTCATGGAATTACTACCTGGGTATTTTTGAAACCCAGGGTTCCTAACTCCATGGTAAGGTTATCCACGTTGTTTACATCCGGCATCGGTCCGATACGCACTTTGTAGAAAGTGATGCCATTCTGAATTTCCGTGAGGATGAACGCGCGGCTGATGGCTGACGCTTGCAAGCGTCGCAATACTCGCTCCGCATTGCTTTGGTTTGCGAAGGCACCAACCTGTACGAAAATCTGCGGTTTGGTGGCAGTGCCGGTGGCGGCATTCACGGATGGAGCACCGCTTTGCATCGGAACGTTGCTGCCGGCACCGATGGGCGGCGTGGGTTCGCCCGGTGTCACAGCAGACACATCCACCAGCGCGGTGCCGTTACCGAGCATGCCAATGCGGCTGGCGGCCGCATAAGACAGATCTATGATGCGGTTCGCCACGAACGGACCGCGGTCATTCACCTTGACGATGACACTCTTGCCGTTCTGCAGATTCGTTACTTGAACGTAACAGGGCAACGGTAACACCTTGCTCGCGGCGGTCATGGTATACATGTCGTAGGTTTCGCCATCGGAAGTGCGGCCGCCATGAAATTTGCTGCCATACCACGAAGCAATGCCCCGCTCGTGATAACCGGCACAATTCGGTAGCACGCTATAAGTTTGGCCATTTACTGTGTAGGACGGTGGGTTGCCATAAGGGCTTTTAGGTTCGTTGCGCGGTATCGCATTCGGGACTTGCGATACGTCAACAGGCATTGCTGGGCCGTGATCCTGGGTTGGAAACTGTGCGCAACCAGCGAACAAAAACATCGTCATCGCCAAGGCAGGCACGATGCGTGTATCAGGGTGGTACATTCTCTCTCCCCTGTGCTCGTGCTTTGATGATGCGCGTGGCCAGGTCATACACCGCCATGGCATACAGCGGACTCTTGTTGTATGCCAGGATAACGCGGAAATTGTGCAGGCCCAGCCAGTATTCCGTACCTTGCTCCAGTTGCAGCGGCACCAGTATCACGGGCGTGTCATCCGCCAGTCCCTGACTCACCACCACGCCGCCGCTGCGCAACGCACCGACAGTGGTGGGCGTGAGTGTTGCAGGCGTTTGCGCCACAATCGAGCGCAGCGCAGCGGGTACAGCGACCAGACCATCGGCCTGCCAGCCGTGGAGCTGGAAGTAATTCGCCACGCTGGCGATGATGTCCGCCCAGTCGTTCCAGATGTCCGGCTGACCCTGGCCGTCAAACGCCACCGCATATTGCCGGTAGCTGTCCGGCATGAACTGCGGTGCGCCCATGGCCCCGGCGTAAGAACCCATCAGAGACGGAGGATCAAACGCGTGTTCGCGGCACATCAATAGATACTGTTGCAGTTCAGCCTGGAAGAAGCTGGCACGGGGCGGATAGTCGAAACTGAGCGTGGTCAAGGCATCCAGTACGGGGAAGCCACCTTTCTGCCGGCCGTAGAAACTCTCCACTCCCAGGATGGCAACGATGATAGCCGGTGACACACCGTATTGTTTTTGTACTTTGTCGAGCAGCGCACTGTGCGCATCCCAGAACGCCACGCCAGAGTTGATGCGTGCCGAGGTGACGAACAGGGGTTTGTATTGATACCAAGGTTTGGCTTCGTAGGGTTTGGCGATCGCGGCAAGGATGCTATCGCGCCGGTGTGCGGAGTCGAAGGCTTTTTCCAGCCAGGCTTTATCGAAGCCGTCCTGCTGTACCAACTGTGCGATGAACTGCTGCAC
>JBOIBD010000086.1:0-10680 GCA_050739415.1 Gammaproteobacteria bacterium
CCACCAATACCATTCTCGGAGCATCCTTCGCCAGTGAACTGATTGATTTGCTGGGACCGATCGCGCCCAAGCGTCTGGGTGTGATCGCCGATACTTCAACGATGCACTACGCCGGTGGTGACAAGACCATCAAGATGATTGGCCAAGATCTTGGCGCAAGTTATGTGCTCGAAGGCGCGATCACGCAGAATCAGAAGTTTATCCATGTGTCCGCACGGCTGATACGCGCGGCTGACCAGAGCTATGTCTGGGGCAACGAATACAATCTGGACATCAAATACGAAAACAATAACTTTCAGCAGACCGTCGTGCAGATCGCGACTCATGTGGCATCGTTGTTGGCACCCGATGCCAGCATTCAGCCGCTGGAATTCACCAATAATCGGGATGCGGCCCTGGCCTATCAATTAGGGCGCTATTTGCTGGTGCAGGGGGATGTGGAAAAGTCGCAGGCCTATTGTAAAAAAGCCATGACACTTGATCCCGATTTCGCGGCCGCGTATGTGTGTACAGCGCAGTCCTTGATGGCTCTGGAGAATCTGTCCGGTCAGCAGGTTGAGGCCTCCAAGGGGCTGGTTAAAAAAGCGCTACAGTTGAATGGCGATTCTTCGGAAGCGCATTTGTTGCAGGGCTCGCTGGATTTGTTCTACGACTGGGACCCCGCGGCAGCCGAGCCCGAAATTGAGGAAGCTTTACGTCACAACCCGGGCAATGCCTGGGCCTGGCAGGCTCAGGCCGCGTATTTCACGGTCATGAGACAAAACCAACAAATGCGGCAGGCCATGGCCATGGCCCAGAGTCTGGATCCAGTCTCCACGCGAATTTCCGCGAATTCTGCGGTGCTGTTTTATATTGATCGTCAGTACGATGAGGCCGAACAATATGCCCGGACCGGCCTGAATCTGTTGCCGGGAAACGCATTGCTGAGCCATGTATTGTTGTTGACCTTATTGGGAGAGGGTCGCTATGTGGAAGCCGCGCAGCAGGCAGTCCTGGAAATGCAATATGCCCACGCTGCTCCAGCCGATATCGCACGCGTGCGTACGGGCAATCAGAGGGTGTTGGTGAATTACTTCAACTGGTACGCGAAAACACTCGCATCAGAGACCCCCAACAAACTAACCGCGATGTTTCTTGCCGATGCTTATATGCACCTCGGCCAGCCGCAGCAGGCGCTCAAAGTGCTCAACGACACAGTTCAGGCACATGCCGTGAGCACCTTGGTTCCGTTCATGAGCGTCTGGCCCAGCCTACATCCTTTGTGCCGGATGGCTGCTTTCGTTGCTCTGACCAGCCAGCTCGGTCAACCTGGATGCGTTTTGAATAAGTAGCTTGCACTTACTGCCGCATACCTGATTGTGGGGTGAACGGCAAGTTGTGGCTCATTTTCTCGGCCGCCTGAAGTTGAGCGGGGGACAGATTCGTTGCAATAGTAGTTAGGGCGTCTTTGGCGTCCAGACCGCCTTTCTGAGCTAGTAGCATCCAGGCATATGCTTGGACATAATCCGCTGCAACCTCGTCACCATTGTTGTATATCACGCCGAGGTTATACGCAGCGGCAGGTAAGCCCTGACGTGCAGCTTTCTTATACCAATATATTTCTTGCGCAGGATCTTTCTGTACGCCCTGACCGGTGTAGTAGGTCATCCCCAACTGGAATTCCGCATATTTATTGCCACGTTTCGCAGCCTGGGCAAAATACTCATGTGCCTTGGCGTAATCCTGCGGAAACCCCTGACCATTGAAATAAAGGGTGCCTAGGTTATAAGCCGCCGTATCCAGTCCACTGTTCGCGGCCTTTTGTTCCCAATATGCAGCTTCCTTGTAATCGCCTCGGCTTGCAAGCATCACACCTAAATTGGACTGCGCTTCAGCATCACCAATCTTGGCCAGCTGCATGGCGTCTTTGATATCGCCAGTGGTGTACTTATCTTCACCTACAGGTCGCTGCATATAATCGGGAGGGGTATTAAAATGGATTACGAGTATGCCGGGCGGCACATGATCAGCCCGGGCGGTGCTGCTCAAGACGATAAACGCTGCGCCGATCAGCCACGAAAGCATCAATCCTATACGGAGAACATGCTGTGTCATGTGCTTCTTCATAAACAACTCCTTTTGGCCATAGGCCATTGTTAACAACGGTCATCCCTGACCCGAGTTTCCTATACATGACGCAGGTATAACCCAATCCGGTGCTATGTGTTCGAGTATATCTATGAAATAACTCCGATTCATTTCTTATCTTTAGTGGATTATGCGGGGAGCCATCTTTGAGTCCTGGGCGTGCGTCGCTGATGCCTTTTCGCCAGTTCCCGGCAGGCTGGAAAGCTGTACCAGCTGTAATGATTCCATGTGGATCAGGTAATCGTCCAGGAAGGGTTTGTGGGGGCACCAATAATTACCAGCACGCACTGGTGTTTGAGTAAGGCCGCCGCGTTCGAGATGTTCAACGCTATACAGATATTGCGCACATCCCACATGGCGTAACGGGGGTGATCAAGCCCGTTGGGAAGCAGCATGCGCCACTAGGCGCCCCATTGAGTGTCGATGTCGGCCTGCATGTATTTGAGCGAATTCAGGTATTCATACTCCTGCAACAGATTCCCCGAGGAATTCGCCTGATTTTTTCCAATGGCGTCGTTCTCTATAGCCTTCAGTTCGTTTCTGCCGCCTTCGTCATGCGTACGCCATCATACTGGCTGCCAATAGCAACCAGCTGCTGCAGATGCATGAAACCCACCAGCGGGATGTCCGGAAGCTGAATCTCGTCCGGCCCTGAAAGCGTCTTGTTCAGTCAATCACGGATCTTCGCGGAGATGGCACTGGTAGTTTCGCGGATCTTTTCCGGCGCGTAAGACCATTGCAAAAGGGCTGTGGAGTAATCGTAGGCAGCCATATGTATGGCCACAAGTTGTATGCGCTGTTCAGGAGACAGGTTTGCGCGCGTAACATCTGTTTATGGGCCTGTTGTGCGGCCTGCATTTGCGTCACATGAAAATACTTCTGTGGGAGCCGGCCGTATTTGATTGTATGGCCGGCAAACTGGTGGGCTGCTCCGGCATCGATATCACCACGCGCAAGCATATCGGCGATATTTTCCGATAGGAGTGCCTCCGGGCAGATCACATCGGGCTGGTACTTTTCCAGTACCGCTTCTATTGGCTGCATAACCTTTGGAGTGGGGCCAACCCTTGAGTTGAAAGTAAGGCATGGTGCTGAGCACCTGGATTTTATTGGTGAATCCGGGGTAATGATCCGGGGCCAGAGCAGTGAGTACCACGTTGGTTTCGGACGCGGTGGAGGTGGGATTAACACCCATTACTTTCACACCGCAAAACAAGCTTGGGGCGGAAAGTATGGCAATCGGACCTTAGTTGATTAAACGTACTGCGTGATAGTTCTTCTGAACGAGGACGTACAAATAAAGATAGATGTTCTGCTCAATAGAATCCCCACGCCAGCTTCACGACAACAGTATTGCCGGTGATGGTCTGCGTTCCCTGAAGCAGGTTGGGGTTGAGCGTCAAGCCATGATTCCAGACGACGTACAGAATACGGTCCGGCTGGATGTTCCATTGGAGGATGGCATTCTCAGACGTGGTGTGACTGATGTTGTTGTACTGCGTGAGTGTGGATAGCGTCAGATTGGGCGTAAAGGAATAACCCAGGTTCAACTGGGCCACACGCAGGATGCCGCTACCTTCGGGAGTGTGAACCCAGAGCGCTCCTGCAAAGAGGCTTGAGGTGAAGTGTCCGCCGGGCGCGGCCCAGGAAACATTCGGAAAGAAGTCGTGGTAGTGGCCATTATAAATATCCCCTATTTCACTGTTGATCCCAAAAACCAGCGGATTCGCGCTCGGCGAGGACATATTGAAATGGCTGGAGGTGAAATTGTAGGCGCCAACCGGAATGATGACACCGGGAACGATCTCGTAAGGCAACGCAAGGACTTCATGATTCAGGCTGATTTGGGAATTCCACTGCCAACCTGTTTGCGTGGTGAATTGGACCGGATTGAAGGACCAGTCATCGCTCTGTACGCGATTATCGAGACCGGTGACGTAATACCAACTGCCATTGAAGAAAAATTGACGCACCCATGAAAACGCACTGTCGGCCGGCGGGCGTGGCTGATACGTGACGTCTATATTGGTTTGCTTGGTGCCGGGACGCTGAATGAAGCCGAGTGCTGGATCCAGTGCATCGCCAAAGAAGTTGTAATTCACATCCGCGTACCAGAGGTCGTTGGGGTATTCCACGTCGAAGCCGTAACCGTTTGGTGTGCCATCAGGCAGATCACTACCATAGGAACGGGCGCCCCAGCCGGTAAGATTCAGATTCTTGTCGCCGGCAAAGTCGGACGTGCTCCAGGTGCTGTCGAAACTCGTGAGCGTGTTGTCCGACTGACCTAGTGGATCACCATGGGTGAATAGCGTGCCCACGCGCCATTGGTCGTTGAGGTTGTATACGACGCGACCGGCAAACAGATTAGTACTGTTGGAAAGATCCGTGCCCGCCATATGGGTGTCCAGGAGACCCAGGGTCCAGCCATCCGTATGGCCCAGTAGTTTTACACCTTCATTCAGCGGTACGGGCTCGCCATTTATAAGGCCGATGTTCTGTGAATAGAAGGGAATGAAATTCTGGCCAAGATTGTGGCTGAAGGTGAAAATGTTAGCGCCCTCCAGAAAGAACGCCCGTGTTTCAGGAACAGTCTGAGGATAGGGCGAAGCATGGATCTGCTGCGAGTTGGCCTGGGCTTCGGAGAAATCCGTGTGGTAGGTAAAACGTCCTGCCAATTCCGGCGTGAAGTTGTATTTGAGATCGAAGCCGGTCCAGCTGGCGGTGTCGTGTTTCTCGTCGCTGTATTCGGTGACCGCATACGGATCGAATTCGAGGCCCGAACCCTGGCTTAAACCTTGGATCCCGGTGAGCGTGCCTTCCCACTGCAAATTCGTGGGCGAGGCATTCAGGTTGATACCGGACCAGGCGAGCGTGAGCTGATCCCGCGGCACATAGCGGCTGATGTTGAGTCCCCATAGGGCATTCTGGTTGTTGAATTGCAAGCTTTGGGTGTCGATGCGGATTTCCGCAGTCCAGCCCGTGGGGGTGCGTTTTACCGCCGCTTCCCAGTAACCGTTCCAACTGTAGTCAACGGTGGGCGTATTGCTGTTGGAATTGTGATAACCGGGTGAGATCAGGCCGTCGGCTATGGCGCCGCCAGCGTTCACCTGAAATACATAGGCAAGTTTTTTCTGGCCGAAGGTGTCCAGCACGATCATGACGTTGTCGTCGCTGGATTGGTCGTTATCGCGTTGCAGTGTGTGAATGGCAATTTTCGCGGGGTCCGGATCAGTACAGACGATGCCGAAATAGAGATGCTGTTTGCCACGCAGGATACGCACCGTGGTAGTAAATGGCGTCGGCTGGCCGGGATGCGGGTTCTGCTGCGTCAGCGTGATTAACGGCGCGGTCCGCCAGCCGGGTTCGTCGAGTCTGCCATCGAGGGTAATCGCCCCCGTTTTGACGCCGGCCTCGACTACAGGTAATGGCGCTTGCGTGGTTGCGGCGCGCAGCGTGCCCGATGCTAGTAGCACGCCGAGAATCAGGGACAAAACGGATCTGTTGAAGCGAAGCATGGTGCTCCCTCTGGTTAGCGGGTCTGAAATTGGATATGAACGGCAGCGTGTGGCCGCTGAAACTTGGTCTAGGGTGGCGAGGTACAGTGCAGGTGTGAGAAGTACATGACGTTATTTTTCTGATTGGTTGCCAGACACGGTAATGTCGCCGCCGCCGCTGTGAATGGTGCCCTGACCTGCAGCTTTGCCTATATCACCTGAGAAAGAATCGTCTTTGCTCACGACGTTGCCGCTTATATCCGGCAAATGGATGTTGACATCGCCACCGCTAGCAGATGCCTCCAGATGCATGGATAGATTCGAGACATGCAGTACCGCATCACCGCCGCTCGTTCTCACGTCCAGCGTGCGCAACGTGGTTGCGTCACCGAAGACGCGCAGGTCACCGCCGTCAGTACGTGCATAAAGCGTGTTAAGTGCGGAAAGTTGGCCACTCAGATGCATATCCCCACCGCCGGTAATCGCATGCAGCGCACCCACGATGGTTTTAATATCGGTATCGCCGCCGCCAGTATCCAGAGTTACGTCACCTTTCAGGTTCAGACCATTCACATCACCGCCACCAGTGTTTATAACCAGGGAATTGGATACGATATTGTTCATTTCCATGTCACCGCCGCCGGTGCTGGCATTCAAGCCGCCGCTCAGGTTTACAGCATTGATGTCGCTGCCCTCGGTGGTGAGTGACAATGTATTCGCGAGATTGCTGGCTTCCAATAAACCCACAGCGTTGGTAAAGCTCGCTCGCACACCAGCGGGTAGTTGCACCGCCACATCCACGTATAACGGTATGCCGCTGCCACCATTCTCGTTTACTTGCACGCGAGCGCCCTGATAATCGATATCGGAATGGCCGTTGCCGTGAACGCAGATGATGTCCAGAAAGCAGTTTTGTCCGGTGTTCTCAGCGTTCGTGTGGGGCGGGTTGTAACGGTAGGTTTGATACTGATCCACCGGATAATGCACGTGCACTGTGACCTGGTTGCCGGTTGTAGAAACCTCCAGCTTCACGCTCTTGGCTAGCATCTCGGCTTGGCTGCCGCTCGTCACCACTGTGGCCGTCACCCGCAACGGGTTTCTACCCAGCATTCCCTGTTCAAGAACGGACATTTCCTGGGCAAACACTGCGACACCTTTCGCTGTGCTTACCTTCAAGGAACCGCTGTCCTGGGTCACAGTCATGTGACCCACCAGGTTATCCACCTTTACATTGGCATTAGCCGGCACTGCGATCATCTGATACAGGGTACGTGTGACCGGAGCATCCGCCCACGCCGTGCCCATGCATCCCAAGCTGATGAGCGTGGAAAGCACTAGCAGTAAATTAGTGCGAGTGTGGTTCATGAGGGTTCTCCTTTCAGGTATTCGGACAGTTCGCTGCCGGTATCTTCGCTGGCGTGGCGCCGGAGAATTTGACGGGAGTTACACCCTGGACTGCGTGTACCACGGCGCTGTCGCTTACGTAGAGTTCACCGGGACGCTCGAAGCTGATGGTTCCGCCAACGTGCGCTCCCGGGCCGACGATGAGAATCGGCACGCGTTCGTTGCCGGTGCCATTGGGTTTTTTCGCGGTAATATCGCCCTGCACCACGCTGTTCTGCGCCACTTGAACCGTGCCGTTGTAAAACGCGAGCTTGCCGGTTACTTGGGTATTACAGAGGGTGATGCCGCCATTCACGTTCCGCAGATCGCCTTGAATATGGGAGCCGGAACCTGCCCGGATATCACCGTTTACGCTCTCCACGGTACCGTTCGTAACCACCTGTTTGCCCAGCGTGATCGTGGCATTCACACCCTTCAGTTCACCGGCATGTACATTGTCGGACAATGTGATGGTGCCGTTGATCGTGGTGAGATCACCAACTTGTGCATTGGGAGAGACGCTGATACTGCCATTGATGGTGCGCAAACCGCCATCCACGATCGCTCCCGCACCCACGGTGATTTCACCGTTAATAGTGCTGCTGCCACTCGACCAATGCGCTTGGGCTGGTACCGATATATCTTTGTTGACATTGCAGCCGGCGAGTAATGCCACAACCGGAATAACGATGAAAGCAGGAATCGAGATTTTCATGCGCATGCTCCTGGTATTATTGATGCGATACGCTGATGCTGCCGCTGCCGGTCGAGATGGTGCCGCTGCCTATGGCTTTGCCGAGGTCGCCCGAGAAATAACTATCCTTGATCACAACGTTGTTCATGTCCGGCAGATTGACGCTTACTTCACCACTGTCGGAGGACGCCACCAAGTGTATGGACAAACCCGTACTGGTTTTGAGGAGTGCCTCGCCGGATCCAGTATCAATGTATAGCTTGTGCAGGCCGGAGAGGTCGCCGGACAAGCGCACGTCTCCGCTGCCGGTGTCCGCCCACACGCTGTCGCCACTGATGTAATTTTTTGCGATGACGTCGCCGGAACCGGTGTCGGCGTGCAGCGAACCGTTGCTGTCATCCAGGCTACAATCACCCGAGCCGGTGTCGCATTTCATATCGCCTTTCACTTGATTGAAGCTCACATCGCCGGACCCGGTATTCGCATACAGTGTTTTGGACACGGCGTGGCTGACACTCACGTTGCCTGAGCCGGTATCGGCATACACATTACCTGTAACCTGATCTGTGTCCACATCACCACTGCCGGTGTCGGCTTTCAAGTTACCCTTGATATTTTGCACATGCACATCTCCACTGCCGGTATCTGCGTACAGATCTCCGGTGAGATTTGTCACAAACACATCGGCACTGCTGGTGCTGATGATCAGATTGTTGTTGAGACTCTGGGTATCCACTCGGCCAAAAGGATTGCTCAGCGTAGCCTCAGCTCCACCCGGAAGTTGCACCGCCAGGTCCACGTACAATGGTGTACCGCGCGTGCTGTTTTCATTGACCCGTACGTGACTGTCCTGGTACTTGACCAAGGAACCTCCGTTGAAACAGAAGATCAGGAAACAGTTGTTGTTTTCCGTCTCCTCGCCTTGTGTATGCGGCGGGTTGTAGAGATAGGTGCTGTATTGATCCACCGGGTAGTGCACGTGCACCGTTACCCGGTTGCCGGCGGTGGATACGTCCAGCTTCACGCTCTGGGCCAGCGCCTGGGCCTGGCTACCGCCCGCTATCACCGTCGCGATGATCTGCAATGGGCCTTGGCCTTGGGTCACGGTCATGTGGCCTACCAGGTTTTCCACCTTGACGCTGGCGCCCACCGGCACAATGATGCTTTGGCTTAGGGTATTGGTAACCGGAGTAGCCGCCCAAACCTCCCCGGTCAAGCTCAAGGCAATTAGCAATAAAGTGTAATATTTCAATGACTTATACGACTGTTTCATGCTGTTCTCCTGGGCCAGTAAGGTCGCATTAGCGTTCCAGTATCACTGTACTATTAAACTATAACACCTAACAAGGATTTTGCAAGTGGTGCTTTTCAGCCCACCCCGTAAGGGCACGTTTGTACGTGTCAGCGGCCCATTTCTCCGTCACCGGTAGCTTGGGGATAACGACCAGAGGCTCTTCACATAAAAGTTGTTTGGGTCCACCATTCTGCATCCTTGGAGAACCGCCATTATGTCCGCACGCTGGAGTGAATGGTATTTCGACATGGTCAGCGTCGGCTAGGATAGCTTGGAAGCGCTGGTGGGAATGCCCAGTACTGGTGGCGCGTTCTAACCAAATATTGCAAAATTTTGCCCATGTTGATCCTGCGATCTGGCTAAGGATCGGTTTGTTTAAACATGAACGAAGTGTTTTGATTTTTCCCTGAGAAAAAGTGAAGTTGAATATTGCGCGGCAGGGATGCCCACCAAACTGGAGAATAAATCCATGAAATCCCTGTCCGATGTAATGCGCGCGAGTTTATGTTTGGTATTTGTCGCATCTCTGGCATTGCTCTCGGTTGCGCCAGTGCTAGCCGCCAAACCTCAGTCCAAGCCGGACATCACCGCCAACTTCAAGTTCCGCAATATCGGACCTGCTGTGGCGGGTGGCCGGGTGTCGGCGCTTACCGGCATTCCGGGCAATCCCAATATTTATTATGTTGGTGCCGCCGGCGGCGGCGTGTGGAAGAGCACCGACGCCGGTGATACCTGGAAGGCAGTGTTCGCGCATGGCGATTCCGCATCCATCGGCGCCATCGCCGTGGCCCCGACCAATCCCAATCTGATTTGGGTAGGCACCGGCGAGGCCAACATCCGGAATGACACTATCACCGGGGCCGGCGTGTATTACTCACCGGATGCTGGCAAGACCTGGGTATTCAAGGGCCTGAAGAACGCAGGCCAGATTTCCGCCATCGTGGTGGATCCAAAAAATTCCAACGTCATCTTCGTTGCGGCACAGGGGGATCCCTGGGGGCCAAATCCTGAGCGCGGTGTGTTCCGTACCACCGACGGCGGCAAAACCTGGCAAAAGGTCTTGTATGTGGATGACAGCACCGGCGCGTCCAGTATCGTAATGCAACCGGGTAACCCACAGGTTTTGTTTGCGGGAATGTGGTCAGCGCGGCGCACTCCCTGGACCATGATCAACGGCAGTGCCACGGGCGGGGTGTGGCGTTCCACCGATGGCGGAACCACCTGGCAAAAACTCAGCGAAGGATTACCCATGGGCGATACCGGGCGCATCACGCTCGCCGTCGCCCCGAGTAACCCTGAACACGTTTATGCACTGATCCCCACTACCCACGGTACCTTGTGGTCGACCATGGATCTCGGCGATCACTGGAGCATGATAAGTGATAATCACGCGCTGGCAGTGCGCCAGTGGTATTTCGCAGGTATGGCAGTAGCGCCGGACAATGAGAACAAGGTGTATTTCACATCTCTGGAACTGATGGAATCAGATGACGGTGGCAAGACCGCACACGTCATCGACAAGCGCGTACATGTGGACCATCACGCCGTGTGGATTGATCCGCAAGATCCACAACGTATTCTTCAGGGAAACGATGGCGGTGTGTATCTGAGCGTCAATGGCGGCAAAAACTGGCGATTCCTGGATACGCTGCCCATCGAGCAGGCGTACACAGTGTCGGTGGATACCC
>JBOIBD010000087.1:0-10673 GCA_050739415.1 Gammaproteobacteria bacterium
GTTCGTGCATTGCTGCCATTGCCGATGGTGCCAGCGCGAAACCGGGGCGTCGTTTGCACTCAATGCCATGGTCGAAGCAGATCGTGTAATTCTGCTGAAAGGCGAGGTCGAGATTATTAACACTCCTTCAAACAGCGGCAAGGGTCAGAGGATTTCCCGCTGCCCGACTTGCCGCATCGCGCTTTGGAGTAACTATGCCGGAGCGGGCGATGCGGTTCGTTTTGTGCGTGTCGGCACTCTGGATGAGCCGGATCGTTTTCCTCCTGACATTCACATCTTTACGTCCTCCAAGCAACCCTGGGTGGTGCTGCCGGCGGACGTGCCCGCGGTTGCTGAGTATTACGACCGCGACGTCTATTGGCCAAAAGAAAGTATTGAGCGACGTGCAGCATTGTTAGCAGCCGCCGAGCACTGACTAGGGCTTCTAGGATATAGACCCAGTCCATCATCGTTCCATGCCGCAACTTCGTGCGCCTTGCGCTATGCTTTAGGTCTCGCATGGAGGAGGGCAAAGCCATGAAACTTTCAGAAATATTGGATCGCAAAGGCTGGGAGACCGTGGTCACCCATGAGAACGTGACTGTCACGAAAGCCGTCCAGCTCATGTGTGAGAAGCATGTGGGCGCAGTGGTCATCACCGATGCCAAGGGCCAGGTGGGCGGCATCCTTACGGAGCGTGACATCCTGCGGAGCTATGCCGAATATGGCGACAAGCTCGGTGAGTTGAAGATATCCAAGATCATGACCCGCAAGGTGGAGACCACCGGCCCCGATGCCAGCGTCGAGGAAGTGCTCAACACCATGACCAACAAGCGCTTCCGTCATGTACCGGTGGTGCGCGGTGGCAATTTGGTGGGCATTGTCTCCATCGGCGACATGGTGAAGGCCATGCTGCAAGAAAAAATGCAAGAAGCGGAATCACTGCGTCAGTACATTACTTCATGATTTTCACGGTTCAGTGAAACAGATATGTGCATGTCCGTGAGTTCACGTTAATGGATAGTTTCTGGCTGCACCACGGCCTGTGGTTCATAGCGTTCATGTGTTTTTTCCCACGGCTGACGCTGCTGTTTTCCAGCGTGCCGTTCGGCGGCCTGTTTTGGTGGCTGGGCTGGTTATTCACGCCGCGTCTTCTAGTGGCGATCCTCGCCACCTACAACTACGGGCATACCAATCTGGTACTGGTGGTACTTGCCTGGATCTGGGCATTTGCCGGCGAAGGTACCGAAAAGACCGTAGTCGTCCGGACCATCCATTGATTCGATCGATATCGGTAGCCATGCACTGCACTGTAGCCGTCGAAATCCAATGTCCTTATAAAGTTTCGTCTTGCGGTGTCGTAGAACTGTCTTCCGGATCTGTAGCTGCGGTTTTCTTGGCTAGTTTCTTTGCGCGTTTGTCGTCTTGCTTTTTCTTTTTGGCCAAGTCGCGCTGCCGCTTGTCGAATTGATAGTTGATTTTGGCCACTGGCACTCCTTTCTGTTAATGCTGGAGTATAAAGCACGCAGGGCAATAATAACGTCGTGCAACCCGTTATTAACCGATACCCGGCTCACGCTGGATAGCAGCGTGTCCTCGGCCGCTGGCCATTGCAAGCAATGTCATAATCGTTTGAGTCATTTCTTATTTGCCCGATGGATCTGCGTACCAAGGCAGCTCTTGGCCTGTGACGTGACTGCGGGTAAAGTGTCCAATCCGCGCCGGGCGATCGGCCGGTTTCCCAACCAGTTACGAGGAATCCCTGATGTTACGCACCGTGACGTTTACCCTCATCGGCGCGCTGGTCCTTGGCGCGTCAACCATGGCATTTGCCAGCGAGAATACTTCCATGGCCCAGACCGATCTTGCCAAGACCAACCCCTTCTTTGTGCCCAGCACGCTGCCATTCCAGGCGCCGCCCTTCGACAAGATCACCGACAGCGACTACCTGCCGGCCATCGAAGCGGGCATCAAGCAGCAGTTGGCTGAGGTGCAAAAGATAGCCGATAACCCCGCGCCGGCCACGTTCGAGAACACACTGGTGGCGCTGGAACAGACCGGTCAGCTGCTGAGCCGCGCAATGGGGGCGTTCAACGGCGTGAGTTCCGCCAACACCGATCCCACGCTGCAGAAAGTACAGGAGGAGATTGCACCGCAACTGGCTTCCCTGAATGATGCGATTTTCCTCAACACCAAGCTGTTCAAGCGCGTGGAAGTGATCTACAAGGAGCGCGCTCATCTCAAGTTGAGCCCGGAGTCGCAACGCCTGATCTGGTATTACCACCAGCAGTTCATCCATGCGGGCGCGCAGCTTCCCGAGGCCGAGAAGGCCAAGTTGAAGAAGCTGAACGAGGAAGAAGCCAGTTTGAGCGCGAAATTCATGAATCAGTTGCTGGCCGGCACCAAAGCGGGCGCGCTGGTGGTGAGCGATAAATCCGAACTGGCGGGTCTTTCTCAAGCCGAACTAGACGCCGCGGCTCAAGCCGCCAAGGCGCGCGGGCTCGAAGGCAAATGGGTGATTACATTGCAGAACACCACGCAGCAGCCGCTATTATCGCAACTGACCGATCGCGCCACCCGCGAGAAACTGTTTCAGGCTTCGTGGAACCGCAACGAGCGGGGTGACGCCAACGATACCCGCGCCACCATCGCGAGGATCGCGCAGATTCGTGCCGAAAAGGCCAAGTTGCTCGGTTATCCCGATTTTGCGGCCTGGAGACTCACGGACCAGATGGCGAACACGCCGGCCAAGGTCAACGGTTTCCTCGACAAGTTAGTGCCCGCCGCGACCGGCAAGGCGCATGAAGAAGCAGCTGAACTCCAGCGGATCATCTACAAGGATGGCGGCAAGTTCAAACTCGAGCCCTGGGATTGGGAGTTTTACGCCGAACAGTTGCGCAGGCAGAAATATGATCTGGATGAAAACGAGGTCAAGCCGTATTTCCAGGTGTACCGTGTGCTCGAAGACGGTGTGTTTTATGCCGCGCACGAGCTGTACGGCGTGAGCTTCAAGCGGCGCACCGACATCCCGGTGTACCAGCCGGACGTGCGCGTATACGAGATGTACGACAGCAACGGCAAGCCGCTGGGATTGTTCTATTGCGATTACTTCAAGCGCGACAACAAGGCGGGCGGCGCCTGGATGGACAACTTCGTGGTGCAGTCGAAGCTCCTCGGCCAGATGCCGGTGATCTACAACGTCACAAACTTCACCGAGCCGGCGCCGGGCCAGCCCGCGCTCATCAGCTTCGATGATGTAGTGACCATGTTCCACGAGTTTGGCCATGCCCTGAACGGTTTTTTTGCTGATCAGGAATATCCGAGCCTGTCCGGGACTGCCACGGCGCGCGACTGGGTCGAGTTCCCATCACAATTCAACGAGCATTGGGCTAGCGATCCGAAAGTGCTGGAGCACTACGCCATCAACTACAAGACCGGCAAACCCATGCCGAAGGAACTGGTGGACAAACTTATCGAGACCCGGGGCTTCAACATGGGCTACAACATGACGGAAACGGTAGCGGCGTCGGAATTGGACTTGCAGTGGCATTCGCTGCCGGCCAGCGCACCCTTGCAGAACGTGGATCAGTTCGAAACCGAGGCCTTGAAACGCACGCATGTTTACCTGCCGCAGGTGCCGCCGCGTTACCGTTCCAGCTACTTCCTGCACATCTGGGCCAACGGCTACCAGGCCGGTTACTACGCGTATCTTTGGACGCAGATGCTGGCGGATGATTCCTACGAATGGTGCGTGCAGCACGGCGGCCTGACGCGCGCGAACGGCCAGCGCTACCGCGACCTGATCCTGTCGCGTGGCAATACCGAGGATTACGGCAAGATGTTCCGCGCGTTCTACGGGAGTGGTCCCGACATCGTACCGATGATCAAGGATCGCGGCTTGCAGTAAACAGGCATACAATGGACCGGTATGCTGTCGGCCCTTTTTCTTCAGGAGATAAAGCCATGAAGTATCAAGGCAGTTGTCATTGCGGAAAAATAAACTACGAAGTCGAGGCTGAGTCAGGACCAGTGATGGCATGTAATTGCTCGATCTGCCAGCGTCGCGGGCACCTGATGTGGTTTTTACCGCGCGCCAAGCTCAAGCTCAAAATGCCGGAATCCGACATGCGGTATTACACTTTCAACAAGCACCAAATCAAGCACTATTTTTGCCCGACCTGCGGTTGCGCGCCTTTCGGCATGGGCAAAGACAAGGCAGGCAATGAAACAGTGGCAGTGAACGTGCGTTGTCTGGAAGGTGTGGACATCTCCGCTCTCAAGATCAATCTTTTCGATGGTCGCAGTCTATAATTAAATCTGATCAATGTAATTGAATTGTCGTTAAAGAGAGACAGATAAGACAGTCAACTGCGTTACAGGTTTTTACGTTATCAATCCTGAAGAGCCATAATAATGGAGAGAAAGCTATGAACATCAAACGAATCACTCCCGCGATATTCATTGCAGCTCTGCTCGCAGGGGCGATGCTGGCCATTCCGGGTACCTCGTCAGCCCAAGTGAGTATAGGCGTTGCAGTCAATTTTGGGCCGCCGCCGTTACCCGTTTACCCGCAGCCGTATGCCCCGGCCCCAGGGTATATCTGGACGCCCGGCTATTGGGCGTATGGCCCGTATGGCTATTATTGGGTACCCGGCACTTGGGTGCTGGCGCCTGCCGTCGGTTTGCTTTGGACTCCAGGCTGGTGGGGCTGGGGCGGTGGATTCTATAGATGGCACACCGGGTATTGGGGCCCGCACGTCGGCTACTACGGTGGCGTCAACTATGGCTACGGTTATACAGGGGTAGGGTATGAGGGTGGCTATTGGAGAGGCCATGCCTTTTACTACAACCGTGCGGTAAGTAATGTGAATGTTACCGTGATCCACAACACATATAACCGCACGGTAATCAATCGGTCAGAGAACCGCGTTAGCTACAACGGAGGTCCGGGTGGGATTAACGACCGGCCGAGTGCTGCGCAGGAAAGCTACGCCAGCGAACGACATGTTCCTGCCACAACCACGCAAATGCGGCAGGAGAACCTCGCCAGGAGCAATCCCGCGCAACGGTTTTCTGCGAATCACGGCAGACCTGAAATCGCTGCTACCGCCAGACCCGGGAAGTTTACCGGCTCGGGCGTAGTTCGCATGAACAGCACCAAGGGTTCTTATGAATACAACCCTGCCGCGCACAACACCAAGACACCGCGACCAGCTTCCCGGAATGCACAGCATGTCGAGAATCCTCCGAATATGCGGCCCGAGAATTCCAATGCCCAAAGACACGAAGAATCCGCACCACGTCCCGAGGAGCGTGGGCCACAACCTCAGGAGCACGAGCAGCGTCCCGATGAACGTGCGCCTCAACCCCAGGAACATGCAGAGCGTCCTGAGGAACATAAAGAATCCAAGAATGATCACAAGCAGAAGGATAATGGCACTCCACCGCCGAGGGATCTGTACCGATATTGACGATCACTATTAGATCGACCCTGGGACAATGCCAATTTGAAACCCGGAATTCCATTTCCGGGTTTCTCTTTCTTTATTATTAGCAAGTCTTGGCTGGAATTCCGTATTTTCGTCGTGTGGACCTAACTTCCTGTTTCCCGGAAAAGCTACATCGGTATCTCGGATTCCAGCCTGTCCCGGTGCCATAGAGCTGGGAACCACCGCATCCATAAACCCACCACGATCAAGGTACCAATCCCCCCGATCAACACAGCTGGTACTGTGCCAAACCAGGCAGCTGTGACGCCAGATTCGAATTCGCCCAACTGATTCGAAGTGTTGATAAAGATTGAGTTGACGGCACTCACGCGACCGCGCATCGCGTCGGGAGTCTCAAGCTGCACCAATGTTGCGCGGATTACCATGCTCACCATGTCGAAGGCACCGAGCGCGCATAGAGTCGCCAACGACAATGTAAACGACGTGGAGATCGCGAATACAATCGTGGCGAAACCGAAGCCGGCCACAGTTGCGAACATTAGCTTACCCACACCATGCTTCGGGGGTTTATGGGCGAGCCACACGGACATGAGCAGCGCACCCACCGCCGGTGCGGCGCGCAACAGACCCAAACCCCACGGGCCAGTGTGCAAAATGTCGCGTGCGAACGCGGGCAGCAGCGCCGTAGCGCCACCCAACAGCACCGCGAACAAGTCCATGGAAATCGCGCCTAACACTACCGGGCGGTTGTGAATGAAGCTGATGCCGGCGAACACTGTCCTGAGTGTCCGCGGTTCGCGTTTGACGACCGAGCGTTCCACACGCAAGCGCCATATGAGTAATGCGGCTGCGAGGTATAGAGCGCTGGAAATTCCGTACACCACGCCCGGACCGGCCACATACAGGAAGCCGCCGACTGCTGGACCCACGATCATGGCCATCTGGCCGGCAGAAGCATTGGCAGCCATGGCACGCGGCAGCAACGACGGCGGCACCAGGCGTGGTAACAGCGCCTGGCGTGTGGTGAATTCGAAAGCCTTGGCGATACCAACGGCAAATATCAGGCCGAGGATTGCCAGTTCGTTGAACCAGTGCAGAGCACTGCCGAGCGCGAGAAACGCCAGTGCCAGCCATTGCACCAGTTCGGAGGTGAACACGATGCGGCGCCGGTCGTAATGGTCGGCTGCATGTCCGGCGGGCAGTGCCAGTAACAGCGACGGCACAAATTGCACCAGGCCGATCATGCCCAAATCGAAGGTGCTGTGAGTCAGCGCATAGATCTGCCAGCCCACCGCCACCGAAAGCATCTGATAGGCGAAACCCGAGGCTACCCGCGCGCACCAGAACAAGCGGAAGTCATGGTGATGCAGCAGCGGGTGGTTAGAGTTTTCCGGGGTGGTGATAAGCATGCGGGCGCAGAGTGTAGCAGCGGCATGGTATCTTTCTGCACCAAGCGGCGGTCAACTTCGCGGTCTGAATGGCGTTATATGTTTCCAGGGCCACCTGTGGGAGAAATTTTATGAAGCGTTTTGCCATGCTGTTGATGACTTGTGCATTGTTGGCCGGCCCGATGCTGGTGTTACCAGCCACGGCTTCCGCTCAGGTAAGCGTGGGTGTCTCCGTCCGGGTAGGCCCACCGCCATTGGCCGTGTATCCCCAGCCTTTCGCGCCGGGCCCGGGGTTTATCTGGGCACCCGGTTACTGGGCTTACGGTGCGTACGGCTATTACTGGGTACCCGGCACCTGGGTGTTGGCGCCACAGGTCGGTTTCCTGTGGACACCGGGTTATTGGGGCTGGAGAGGTGGGTTTTATTGGTGGCATGCGGGTTACTGGGGTCCGCACGTCGGTTTCTACGGTGGCGTCCATTACGGCTACGGTTACAACGGCGTCGGCTATATGGGCGGCTACTGGCGCGGTGGTGCGTTCTATTACAACCGCGCGGTAAGCCACGTGAACGTCACCTATATCCATAACACCTACAACCAGACTGTGATCAATAACACGAACGTGAGCCGCGTCAGCTATAACGGCGGTGAAGGTGGAATTGACGCTCGCCCCTCGACTGAACAGGAGACGTATGCGCACGAGTCGCATGTCGCGCCGACGACGGCGCAAATGCATCAGGAGCGCTTGGCCATGAACAATCCGGCGCAGCGGTTTGCGGTTAATCAGGGCCGGCCGGAGATCGCCGCCACGGCAAAACCGGGGAAATTCAAAGGCCCCGGCGTGGTGCGCATGAATCATACAAATGACACGTATGCGTATCGTCCGGCGAAACGTGATCGGACGGTATATCAGAACGAGCGTCGTGCCGAAGAGTCACAGTCAGAACAATACCGTCATTCGAACGAAGGCAGGCAGGAGTACGGTCAGCCACATGCTCATGAACAAGGACATAACCCAGAGCACGAACATCATCGGCCGGGAGAGCCACCGCTGTAAAAGATTCTTCGTTGAAATATTTCACTGCAGGCTGCTGAGTGAGTACTCAGCAGCCTGCCGCGTTGTGAGTGCAATGTCGCACGGTTTGCGTGCTGATCCGCGCGAATATCTGCGTGGCAGCGGCATCCCATAGTCTCCAATTATGTCCGCCTGCCAATTCGATGAAATGACCGGAGGGCAACGCCGCCGCCACAAGTTGCGAAGCTGGCAACATGCGATCGCGTGATCCGGCTGCCAACCAAACGTTTTGCGCGCTTTCCGGATGTGAAGCCCAGGCTTTCACCACGCGCCAGATTTCCGTCTGGTAGTTTTTCCCGTTGACTGTGGCAGGCATCGGCCCGGGATTCCAGTTGCGTACGCCGCCATCGGCCGCGATCTTGTCCATCAAACTCTTGTCGCCCATATAAGGCGCGAACAGTACCAGGCCTGTGACATCATTCGGGTATTGGCGCGCGTAGAGCAACGCACCCATGCCGCCCATGGAGGCTCCCACCAACCAGATCTCGCGATAGCCGTGTTGCCGTGCCGGCACCATGATTTCATCGTGCAAGCGCTTGGCCAAACCTCCGTATACGTAATAACCGATAGTCGCGCCGGCCAACAATACGTCTGCCTGCGGCCAGGCTTTATGTATGGCTTGCGCAATCCCTACGGATTGCAAGTCCTTGAGATCGTCACCTCGACCGGGCAATACGATGACTAGCGGATGACTGGCGGCTTGTTGTGGAGCGGGAATTTCTTTCACCGGCATGGGACCAGCGGGTTTGCGGATATAACAACCGGACAGCAGCAGGCTGAGAAATGTCATGGCAATGAGTGGTCTGACAAAAATCGAATTGTGGAGTGTGCGCATGAATCATCCTCATGATTTCTTGTGACGAACATTTCCATCGGAATTCGAAAATAGCGGAAATCAAGCAGCATTGAACGGGGGCTTTTGCTTGCGCCCGGTATCCGTCGCAGACCCATGTTGCGGCATGGCATGCACGCGTTCCAACTCGCTACAGTGCGCCAGAATGTCTGCGCGCACGGCGTCGCGAAGTGCGCGCGCATCATCGCCGCGTTTACCTGTTGGCATGATGGGCGCCAGTAATTCCACTTCTACCCGACCCGGGCGCGGCCATACACTTTCACCCGGCAGGATATCGCGTGCACCGCGTATTACCACCGGCACCATGGGAATGCCGGCACGGGTGGCGGCGAGGAAGGCGCCCAGATGAAAGGCACGCAATCCCGGTTCTGATGTGAATGTACCTTCCGGGAATACCCCCAGTGATACGCCATCCCGTGCCAGTTGGATGAGACGGGTGGCATCGCTGAGAGCCGCTTTGGTGTCGAAACGCTCCACGAATTCCGAGCCCAGCCGGACCAGCAGCCAGCCGACCAACGGAGTTTTCATGGCCTCACGCTTTATGACAAACCCAAAACGCGCTGGCAGAGCGGCAGTGAGCAGGGGGCCGTCCAAGTAGGTCGCATGATTGGAGGCCAGAAAACAGGTACAGGCTGGCACATGTTCCAAGCCCATGACTTTCATAGGGATCCCGGCCAGGCGAAACAATATCCGTCCCGACCTGCGGGCCCAGCGCCGGCGCCGTTTCCGGCCCGGCAGGGCAATCACACATAAGGCGGCCGGCAGGCCGAAAAACAGGCCGGCGGCCCAGAACCGCAAGGGGAAGATCAAGGCGTAAAGGTGGGTGGGACGGGGTTTCATGAACCCCCGCAGTATCCGGATTCGATCCAATCCTCGCAAGCCGGCCAAAATGTGCTATATCTTACATAAGTGTTTTAGGGTTATCGTAATATCTGAGGTTGTAGACCTCGTCAGTTGTTGGTTTTCTAATTAGTTTGTGTACAAAGCAATATTAAAAACCTGGTGAGGTGTTGTCATGGCCGAATATGTAATCAAAGACAGCGTCGCTGTCCACAGCACCCAGCGAACCGCGCGACCGGTTCCCGTCGCGAGTGCCCGGGAAGTGGAACATTTTCTGGACGCGATGTGGAGTGAGCGGGGATTATCGGATAACACGCTTTCCGCCTATCGTGCGGACCTCCAGGGTCTGAGCCGCTGGCTCGATGAGCAACATGTCGGAATCCTGAATGCTGGGCGCGATCATCTGCTCGCTTTCCTTGCATGGCGCGT
The DNA here is from genome assembly GCA_050739415.1 of Gammaproteobacteria bacterium. Lineage (GTDB taxonomy): Bacteria > Pseudomonadota > Gammaproteobacteria > Natronospirales > REEB76 > REEB76. The sequence continues at coordinate 10,013 of JBOIBD010000087.1, forward strand.
ACAGCAAGGCGCGAGACCGCGCTCCACGGCACGACAATTGTCGAGTATCCGTCGTTTCTACCGTTACATGCTGCGCGAAGGACATGTCAGCGAGGATCCGAGCACGCGCATTGACATGCCGAAGCTCGGCCGGCCGCTGCCCAAATCTCTTACAGAAGCCGAGGTCACCGCGCTGCTCGACGCACCGGATGTAGAAAATGCGCTGGGTATACGGGATCGCGCGATGCTGGAATTGTTGTATGCCACCGGCTTGCGCGTGTCGGAACTGGTTAGCCTGCGCCTGGACCAGGTTAATCTGCGTCAAGGCGTGGTACGTGTGCTCGGCAAAGGCAATCGTGAGCGCCTGGTGCCGATGGGGGAGGAAGCCCAGACCTGGATCGAGCGGTATCTGCGCGATACGCGACGCGATATCACCGGGATACAGCAGACGGATTTTCTGTTTCCCACACGCCGCAGCGCCCACATGACCCGTCAGGCGTTCTGGCACATCATCAAGCGTTATGCACAGAAAGCCAACATACGCGCAACCATGTCGCCTCACACCATGAGGCATGCGTTTGCCACGCACCTTCTCAACCATGGCGCCGACTTGCGTGTGGTGCAGATGCTGCTGGGCCATAGCGATGTATCCACCACCCAGATCTATACCCACGTGGCCCGC
>JBOIBD010000088.1:0-10517 GCA_050739415.1 Gammaproteobacteria bacterium
AAACGAACCACAGAAAATGCACTTACGACCCCTCAAAAAGTTGGCCGCACAGGCAAAATGACTGGTTTTCCCAACAACCATAAGCACTTATCCTATGCCTATGGTTACGAAACGCCCTAATTACCTAATAAAATATAGAAAGAAAATTGGCAGGATCATAACTGCGGTTATGATTCTGTTCAGTTCAGTTCTCCCTTTGAATGTGCACGCAGCAGATGATGGTTCTGCAAGCAATATTTGTGCTAAGTATTATTCTATTTTTAACGAACCAGGGCGCGAGACTGCTATTAAGGACACCCTGCTCAAGGAACAATATTATTTGCTCAGTATCTTTCATTCCTATTGGCCTATCCCAAATAATCTAATTATCGAGGATGATTCTGGTAACCTTGTTTTCCGTACGCCATACCCGGGAACTGACGGTCAAGCGCATGGGGTATCTCCTACCAAGATGATGCCGCCTGAATCTAGTATTAGTCTGGGACCTAATGATTCAATCTATGATGAGAAATATGCCACGCGATTTGGCTGGGAAAGGTACAAGGCACTAACAGCAAATGGATTAACAGTGAACATGTACCAAGTGAAGTATCCGGGAAACTTTACAGACTGCATTATATTGATTAATGATAAACAACACGAGCTCTCACTGGTTAATTATTCCTTAGAACGGGTGAAGGAGATGTATCAAATATTCCTGCATTTCCTCAAGGAGCGAAATAGAAGTGACCCTGACGCCCCCCTATCTAGTAATCAGGGTCAGGTCTTGAAATATCAGTTTCCAAGGTACGCCGTGTTTTCCGGTCAGAACACTCATCCATGATTAGCCGAACCCTGCAACCAATCGGCCAGTACAGAACCAAGCCCCGTTGTTTTTGCAAGCCGCGCCAGCCGTCTTGAGTCAAGCGTAGCGAGATCAATGTCAGTGCGCGGCGGCCAGGTGCGATGGCTGCGCGGACTCACGGCGAGATACAGCCAGTCAAGCAAGGCTTTTTCAGGTGTGAAGCGCGGATGCTCCAATTTCCCGGATTGATCCAGGCGATCCACTGGCTCACCTGATGCGTCACCGGTGAAGGTGCGGATGTACTGCTTGCGCATACGGCCGGAGGTGTGGGCGAGCACCGCGTGGCCGTTCTCGAGCTCCACGCGGGCTATTTATTACCTCCCCCAGACACATGCTCGTAACGGCGAAACACGCGTCCATATCCAATCACGTACAAAACCTGCAGTGCGGCGGCAACGTAAAACGGTGTGAGAAACATGCCCGCCGAAATCATCGGGCCTGCGATGCCCGGCCCGATGGACTGCGGTACCTGAAATGAGGCTGCATTGACGCTGGCGGCCAATCCGCGGCGTTGGTCACGCACCAGCACCATCACTTGCGCCTGACGCGCGCCAACGGACGCACCACTGGTCGCCAGCCTCAGCATATACACGAGCGCGCCCAACCAGAACCAGGGCATCAGAGGCAGCACTGCCAACAGCAACGCACCGATGCCCCGCATCCACAACACCGAGCCCACCAAACCGTGCCGCAGTGTGAATCGGCCGGCAAATATGGCACTTAAACCTGCCAGTACAAAAGTTACAGCCATCATGGGTGCGATAGCGCCCGGACCAGTATGGAACCGCAATGCGAACCAGTAGGAGATAAGCGTACCGGTCAATCCGATGGACAAGCCATTGAGTGTATTCAATTGGATCAGGCGCCACAGGATCCGGTTCTCGAAACGTCGCGTCTGGGAGTGCTTCGTCACTCTGTTGTCGGTGCGAGCCGGTCTCGCCGACTGATGCGCTTCACGGGCACCACCCAGCAGCCACAGGTTGGCCAACCCGCCTAAGGCAACGATTATGAAAATGGGACTGTAGGCAATATGCGGTCCCAAGGTTTCCACCCAGAGAGCCGGTAGCGTTGCGAGCAGCGCACCTACTGCCATGCCGAAAAACCCCAGAGCAGAATTCAGGCTGTACACCCAGCCACGTTTTTCGGCAGGTACGGCTTCCGCCAACCAAGCCTGCTCCGCGGGTCCAAAAGGCCCCGCCGAACCCGCACGGCCACGGCCGAACCCTGCGACGATAGTCGTCACAGCTAGGACTGTTATATTGGCGCTGATCAGCACGGCCAGGCCACAGAGCACCGTCAGACCTTCGTTGTAAAGCAGGAACGGTTTACGTCGGAAACGGTCGCTGAATATACCGATGGCTACGCTGAACACGGCCGCTACGAAGCCACCAGTCATCAAGGTCAGACCAATCTGCAAGCCGCTCCAGTGCAGTGCATGCATGTAGAGTGACAGGTCCACCACCATTGCGCCCTGTGCCACGCTGCGTACGGTACGTGCCGCCAACAGTCGCCGCGTAGTCGGATGCAGTTCGTTCAGCGCCAGCCACATGGGTGCAACCTTGGGATTCTGTAGGTGCGCATCTAAAAGAAAAGGGGTGAGATATTTAAAATATCAGTTTCCATGCTCCCCATGAAGCATGGTGTAACCGTTACGGATTGAATAACCTGGTGTCGAAATAAGAAGTTAGATCAGAGTGGGTAGCTGGAAATTACTTGCCGCGGTACGTGATGCGGCCCTTGGTAAGATCATAAGGAGTCAACTCCACAGTCACCCGGTCACCGGTAAGGATGCGGATATAGTGCTTGCGCATGCGGCCGGAGATGTGTGCGAACACCACGTGGCCGTTATCCAGTTCGACCCGAAAAGTGGTGTTGGGCAGGGTTTCGATGACCTTGCCTTCCATCTCAATGTTTTCTTCTTTCGGCATACATCCTCAAGTAGTTGTGAAGGAGCCTGAAGCGAACCTCTGGGCAAGCTCAGGGCGCGCAGATTCTGCCGGAATTACAGGGTATGTTCAACTAATCGGAATTTCGGGACACGCGTTCCCAGCCCCGACTTGTCAATTGCTCGAACGGGTGGAAGCGATTCTTGTAGGCCATTTTTCGGCTGGCAGCGACCCAGTAACCCAGATATAGCCACTCAAGACCACGGCGCCGGGTTTCACCGATTTCCCACAGGATGGCGAAGGTCCCAAGACCACGGCGCGGCAGCTCTGGTGTGTAGAAGGTGTACACCGCAGACACGGCATCGTCCAGCGTATCCAGCACCGCTACGGCATGCAGGTTACCGTGCAAATGCATTTCAGCAAGAAAAGTAATACCACGGCGTCCCATGAGAAAGCTGGCATAGTCCGCCGGTGAGGACTGATCCATACCGCCGCCAGGATGTTTCCAGGCCATATACCGCTGATAGAGGCTGAAGTGTTCAGGGACAAATTCCGCCGGGCGCAGTTGCACGTGCAGATCATGGTTGCGTTGCCATGTGCGCCGCTGACTGCGATCTGGGTGGAAATCGCGTACTGGGATCCGCACTGGCACGCAGGCATGGCAGTGCTCGCAACCGGGACGATATAGATACGGTCCGCTGCGGCGGAAACCCTGCTGTAGCAGGCGGCTGTACATGTCATTTTGGAACGTGGTTCGAGGGTCCAGGAAAATCGAGCGAGCTGTCTGGCCGGGCAGATAGGTGCAGGGATGTTCCGGCGACAGGAACAGTGAAACATCGTTATGCGCTGTGTCCTGCATCAGAACTCCAGCGATACGTCAAACCGCCATGCACGGCTTTGCCCAGGTGATCGTGTGTGCCGATCCAGAAGTCCGAGAAACTCCGCGCGTGGTATGGGAATGCTGCCAAGACCTGCGAGATGATCGGAATACACTTGGCAATCAATCAACCCGAAATTCCAAGCCTGGAGCTGTTGCGCCAGACAAGCGAGGGCAATCTTTGAAGCATTGGTGCGGCGGCTGAACATGGATTCGGCAAAGAACACGCCACCCAGGGCGACGCCATAAAGCCCACCTGCCAACTTACCGTGCATACGTATCTCGAGTGAGTGAGCATAGCCAAGGTGGTGCAGCTCCGCGTAGGCTGTCTGCATGGCGGGCGTGATCCAAGTACCGGGTTCCGGTTGCTTGCGACGAGGCGCTGCGCAAGCAGCAACGACTTCACTGAATGCAGTGTCAAAACTGGCCTCGAATCCGCCTTGTCGCAAGCGCTTGCGCAGCGAATGGCTGATATGAAATTGGGCCGGAAACAACACTATGCGCGGATCCGGTGACCACCACAGTATCGGTTGGCCTTCGTTGTACCAGGGGAATATTCCGTGGCGATAAGCGTACATAAGCCGTTCGGGCGAGAGATCACCGCCGACTGCCAACAATCCGTTGGGGTCTTGCAAAGCAGTGGCTGCATTTGGAAACAGTCCTGGTGAGCTGCCTGGCTCGATCCAGCCGATTTGAAGTGAGTCAGGCATTGTGAGTATCAACCGTACGGAATGGCAGGTGCTGCCCGGCTTCCTTTATGTATGCATCCACCAATCGCGTCTCCTGAGTCAGAAAATCAGCAATCGGCTTGCGGAATGTTGGCTCGGCGACCCAGTGTAGCGAATAGGTAGCCGTCGGCTCGAAGCCACGGCTCAGCTTGTGCTCGCCTTGGGTGCCTGGGTTGAAGTGCTGCACACCTTCACGAATACAGAAATCAATCCACTGGTAATAACAGGTCTCGAAATGCAGACTGTGGAATTTCTGCTCGCACCCCCAGTGACGCCCATAAATGGTATCTGCATTCCGGAAACAGATGGCACAGGCTACTGGCTTATTATCCAGGAAAGCAAAATTTACCAGCATGGTATCTGGCAGTGTTTGCGCAATCTCACCGAAGAAGGCACGGTTTAGATAAGCAGGCCTGCCACGTATGGCATAGGTGGCAAAGTAGAAACGGTAAAGCGCATCCAGCAGTGGCTCGTCCAGTTCGCGGCCACTATATATCCGATGTGTGATTCCAGTTTCGGCTACTCGCCGACGTTCGCGTTTAATCTTCTTGCGATGATGCGCAGACAGAGTGCCCAGGTAATCATCGAAACTCAGGTACTCCCGGTTATGCCAATGGAATTGGCAGTCCTTGCGCCGCATGAATCCATGATCAATCCAAGACTGAATTTCACCCCCGGCCGGGAACAGGCAATGAAGCGATGAAGCGCGATGTTCCGCAGCCAGATCAATGGCCTTTCCGATTAGCGCACCTGTGATGCGCGCACGGTCTGCGCTTGCCGCAATCAGAAGGCGCGGGCCGTCAACAGGCGAAAACGGGATAGCGGAGACAAGTTTTGGAAAGTACTGAAGGCCGGCGCGTTGATAGGCCTCCGCCCAGGCCCAATCGAAGACATACTCACCATGGGAATGGGATTTGAGATACAAGGGCAGGGCGCCGAATACACTTCCGGCATCGTCCGTGCAAACCACATGTCGCGGTTGCCAGCCGGTTTTGGCGCCGACGCAACCACTGTGTTCCAATGCAGCCAGAAATGCGTGTTGCAAGAAGGGATTGCTGCCTGTCAGCTGGTTCCATTCATGAGGGGCGATGGAGTCCAGTGCAGTATGTATCTGGATGAGAATAACAAGCTCTCCTGCAAAAGCAGCTAATTGCGAAAGGCAGCCTTATCGCAACTTTAACTCTTGCAGCAAGATACTGCGAACATCAATACCGGCAATCAGTGGATCGACAATCTCCTGTACGCTCCATTCGTCTCCTATTCCCGCCTGTTCAACAGCTTCGAGATTCAAGGTCTTGCGGGGAAGGATTTCTTTTCCATCGGGACCTTTTATCAGCAGCACAACCGGACGCAATCTTTTGGCAGCATCTGAAGATACGACGATTGCAAGTGATGCATTTCGTAGCTGTACCAGGCTCCCAAGCGGATAGATACCGATCCAGCGTATGAATTTTTCGACCAGAGTTTTATCAAAATGGCGTACGCCACGGTGCGTGAGCCTTGAGAGCGCTGCGGATGACATGAGTTTCGAACGGTAAGGCTGATCGGTAGTGTACGAGTCATATATATCGCAAATGGAGACCAGCTGTACATAGTCAGGAATTGCGTCTCCGGAAAGACCATCCGGATAACCTGAACCATCAAGACGCTCATGGTGGTGGCGGACAATTTCGATGATGCGGGCGTCAAGACCTGCAGTGCCTTCAAGACGCATTGCCGCGTAAGCAGGGTGGAGTTTGACCAGCTTATACTCAGTCTGATTCAACGCGGCCGGTTTGTCCCTGATCCTGGCCGGGACTTTCGCCATGCCGACATCATGAAACATCGCCCCCTGGCCTACGGCTTCTTGCAAATCCACGTCCCAGCCGAGGTCAGCGGCAAAGCCCACCGCCAATACACTGGTATTGACTGCATGCCGACTGAATTCTTCGTCCTGTTCAGACAGAATACGCATCCAAAAACCCGTTTTTGGATCTTCAGTAATATCATCTATCAACTGTGCTACGGCATGACGGGTGTCTTGCAGCTGCTCGCTCTTTTGCTTGGCATCGCCATCGACGAATGTCTTGAGCTTTACAGCGACAGTGCTGCTCTTCTGCTCGAGCGATTGTATGGTCTTACGGAGTTTATCGAGACCTTTCCATTCTTCGAATACGACCGTAATAGCTGATCCACGGACCGCGCTGTGTAATTTATCTTGAAGATGACTATCGGTTGATGATTGGAGATCATCCACAAACACGTGCTTGCACAGCTGCTTCAACTGATCCAACTGCTCATCGTCCTCGATCAAGAAGCCCTGGAATAAAAATGGCGTACCAACCCATGGCCGATCCAATTCGGCGACATACATGCCAATTTCGAGTTGGCCAACAGAATATTGGATCTTCATGGCGAAATCGCTGCTATCTCGGCATCCGGCCGGCAGCATACTCCCTGATCTACTTGCTCCCCTCAGGAGAGCGATACATCAATTTAATGCTTGCGGGCGAGTGCGTCCAGGTATTTCTCGGCGTCCAGAGCTGCCATGCAGCCGGTGCCTGCGGATGTGACCGCCTGGCGGTAAACCTGGTCCATGACGTCGCCGGCCGCGAACACGCCCGGGACATTTGTAGCGGTGGCGTTGCCGGCGATTCCACTCTTTACCGTGATGTAGCCGTTTTTCATTTCCAACTGGCTCTCGAACAACTGCGTGTTGGGTGTATGGCCGATGGCGATGAATACACCTTTGGAATTTATTTTGTGCACCTTGTCTTTTTGTCTGGTGCTGCGTACCTGGATGCCGGTAACCCCGGAGTGGTCGCCCAGTACTTCGTCCAGAGTATGATCCCAGAGTATCTCCACGTTACCGGTTTTGGATTTTTCGATCAGCTCATTGGCGAGGATTTTCTCGGCACGGAACGCTTCGCGCCGGTGCACCACAGTGACTTTGGAAGCGATATTGGCAAGGTACAGAGCTTCTTCCACGGCCGTATTACCGCCGCCGATAACCGCCACATGCTGGCCTTTGTAAAAGAATCCATCACAGGTTGCACAGGCAGACACGCCGCGGCCTTTGTATGCTTCCTCCGATGGCAAGCCCAAGTATTTCGCAGTAGCGCCAGTGGCGATGATAAGTGCGTCGCAGGTGTAGCTGCCCTGGTCGCCGTCAAGGTGGAGGGGGCGGCTGGCAAGATTCACTCTATTGATTTGGTCGAAAACCACTTCAGTCTTGAAACGTAGCACATGCTTGAGCATGCGCTCCATGAGTGCCGGGCCTAAAAGACCTTCTACATCGCCGGGCCAATTGTCCACTTCGGTGGTAGTCATGAGCTGGCCGCCCTGCTCGATGCCGGTGATAAGCATGGGGTTCAAATTCCCACGTGCAGCATAGACTGCAGCGGTATAGCCGGCAGGGCCCGAACCCAGAATGATCAAGCGGCGGTGTTTGGGTGTGCTCATGTATAATTGGTCTCCGGACCACTCAGGTGGAGGCCGCGACGGTCTTTATCAAGTCGGCGGCGAAATTTTCAACACTTTTTGTCGATAAAACGAGCGCACTCTGCGCCCGGTTTCGCGTCAAGAACCTGTTTTAAGGAGAGTTTCCGAATCCATGCTGTTGCACGTCCCGCCGAGAAGCGGAGCATGAGTGCCTGGGTTCCAACACATTTCCCGAGCAGCTGTGTGTCACGAAGGGCCACGCAGCCCATAATTGTTTCATGGTAACGAAAATTCGGTGTGAGCTAAAGGAGTCATCATGCGCGTTGGTATTCCCCGCGAATTGAAATCGCTTGAAGGCCGCGTCGGCCTGATCCCAGCCGCGGCCGCAGAGCTGGTCCGTCATGGCCATCAGGTGTTCATCGAGAAAGACGCCGGCATCAAGAGTGGTTACAGCGACGAGCATTACCGCGCCGTAGGCGTGGAGGTTCTGCCATCCGCCGCCGAGGTGTACGGCAAGGCGGAGATGATCGTCAAGGTCAAGGAGCCCATCGAGGCGGATCTGAAGCTGCTGCGCAAGGAGCATCTGCTGTTTTGCTACCTGCATTTGGCAGCACTGCCACAACTCACCGAGACGCTCAAGAAGATTGGCCTGACTGCCGTTGCCTTCGAGACCGTGGAAGTGGACGGCCGCACGCCGCTCTTGGCGCCCATGAGCGACATCGCTGGGCGGCTCGCCATCCAGGTAGCCACTCATCTTTTGCACCAGCCCCAGGGCGGCAAGGGCATCCTTCTAGGCGGTGTACCTGCGGCTAAACGCGGCCATGTGGTGATCGTCGGTGCTGGAGTGGCTGGTGGTGCTTCAGCCGCCGTGGCGGCGGGCATGGGTGCCGAAGTTACCGTATTTGATATTTCCCGCGACCGCATGGAACGCATGCGCGAGCTTGGGCCGAATGTCACCGCCTTATACCCTCACAAGGCAGACATCGCTGAAGCCGTAAAAAACGCCGATATCGTCGTGGGTGCGGTGCTGGTGACTGGCGCGAAAGCGCCCCATGTGGTGTCGGCGGATATGGTCAAGGCCATGCAGCCGGGCAGTGTAGTGGCGGATATCTCCGTAGATCAAGGCGGCTGCATCGAGACCACCAAACCCACTACCTGGGACAAACCCACCTACGTCTGGGAAGGCGTGACCCACTTCACCGTCACCAACATGCCGGGGGCGGTACCGCGCACATCCTCTCAGGCTCTGTCAGCGGCTATCACACCGTATGCTCTGCGCTTGGCGGCTGGCGGTTGGCGGGACTATGAACCCTTGCGCAAGGGCATCAATGTGGAGGCCGGTAAGGTGGTACATCCGGCGTTGCTAAAATAACAAATAACGTATATAAACTAGGAAGTTATAACGACTTCTTAAAGTTAGGTTGAACTGTGTCGCAGGCGACGCGTAAGGAAACAACCCGCTCACCCATCGCTATCCATCTGGTACAAGGCCTCAAGGAGGCGGCTTTGTGGGTGTTCCTGGCTATCGCCATTCTGTTATTTACCTGCCTCGTCACCTATAACCCCGGCGACCCAGGGTTTTCTTACAGTGGCACGGTCGGACGGGTGCATAACGCCATCGGACCTGTAGGCGCCTGGTTGTCGGATTTTCTGCTGTTCCTGATGGGTTATCCGGCGTATTTGTTCCCCATTCTGTTGGCATGGGGTGGGTGGATGATTTTCCGTACGCGCAGGTCTCCCGCCACGGTCAACAAATTGCATCTGGCCATGCGGATTGGCGGGCTGATTCTGGCGCTGCTCACCGCAAGCGGCTTGGCTTCCATCAACTGGCACGTGAGCCGTGGCACATTGCCCGTGGATGCGGGCGGTGTATGGGGTGATTTCATCGGCAAAGGCCTGGCGCGCGGCTTGAGCAATCTGGGCGCCACTCTTTTGCTGCTGGCTCTGTTTATCAGCGCGGTGACGGTATTCACGGGCCTGTCTTGGATCGCGGTAATGGACCGTACCGGACGTTTCAGCGTGACGTTGGCGGAGCGCCTGCGCAATCGTTGGGGCTGGTTACGGGAAGCCATCCAGGCACGTCGTGCCCGCGATCAGCAGGTGGAAATCATCCGTGTGCACCAGGAAGAAGTGCAGAAGCGGCCCAAGCCACGCATCGAACCAGTGGTGAAAGCGGTACAACCCGGCCCGCGAGTCGAACGCGAGCGCCAGGTACCGCTGTTCGAACCTTCGCCCAATGCGGAATTACCGCCGTTGGCCTTGCTGGACAATCCGCCGCCCAAGGTCGACGGCTACTCGGAAGCCGCACTGGAGGCGCTTTCTCGCCAGGTGGAATTGAAGCTTAGGGATTTCGGCATCGAAGTGCAGGTGGTCGCGGTGAATCCCGGCCCGGTTGTCACGCGCTTCGAACTACAGCCGGCACCCGGTGTGAAGGTGAGCCAGATCACCAATCTTTCCAAGGATCTGGCTCGCGGTCTGTCGGCAATCAGTGTACGCGTGGTGGAAGTCATTCCCGGTAAATCCGTGGTGGGCCTGGAGATTCCAAACGAATCCCGTGAATTGGTGACCTTGGGGGAAATACTCAAATCCAGTGAATACGACGAATCCCGTTCGCCGCTGACCCTGGCGCTCGGCAAGGACATCGGTGGCAATCCAGTGGTCGCGGATCTGGAGCGCATGCCGCATCTGTTGATCGCCGGCACCACCGGCTCGGGAAAATCCGTGGCCCTAAACGCCATGATCCTGAGCCTGCTGTACAAGGC
>JBOIBD010000089.1:0-10405 GCA_050739415.1 Gammaproteobacteria bacterium
TCATGGTAAAGGCAATCAGCTGGCCCACCGACAAGGAGCCTGCGATCACCATCTGTGCGCCCCAGTAAATAATGCCAACGGTGACGAGCTTCTGCAGCAGTTGCACGCCTTGCTGGCCGACGTTGGCCAGCTTGGTGACCCGGAAACCCGCGCTGACGTATCCCGCCAACTGCTTGTCCCAGATGCGCGTCATGCGGGGCTCCACGGCCATCGCCTTGGCGGTGCCCATGCCGGTGACCGCCTCCACCAGAAATGCCTGGTTGTCCGCGCCACGCAGGAATTTCTCGTTGAGGCGCGCGCGCAAACCTGGGGTGATGGCCGCTGACCAGATCGCGTAGAGCGGCAGCGAAATCACGACGATCAGCGTCAGCCAACCGCTGTAAAGAAACATCACGGCCAGAAACACCACCGTGAACAAGAGGTCCAGCACCGAAGTGAGGGTCTGACCGGTGAGAAAATTGCGGATATTCTCCAGTTCGCGCACCCGTGCGACGGTGTCACCGACGCGACGCGTTTCAAAATAGGCAAGGGGCAAGGCGAGCACGTGCCGGAACAAGCGAGCACCCAGTTCCACGTCAATGCGGCTGGTGGTGTGCGCGAATACGAAGGTGCGCAAGCCGGACAGCACCGCATTGAACAGCGTGATGCCCACGAGCGCGATGGTGATGACCGTCAACGTGGTCAGGGCGTGGTGTACCAGTACCTTGTCCATGACCACCTGGAAGAACAACGGCGTGACCAGGGCAAACAACTGCATGAAGAACGAAACGACCAGTACCTCCAGCAGCAACTTGCGATACTTCACCACCGCCGGAATGAACCAACTGAAGTCAAAACGAGATAATTCAGCCACCATCGAGGCGCGTGAAGCCACGACGAGCATGCGTCCTTCGTATCGGGTGAGAAAATCTGCGCGGGAAACGATGACGGGCCGGTGCAATGCGAGGTCGTGGATCAGCACCTTGTCGGCGTTGACCCTGGCAATCACGAAGGCATCGCCATCAGCGCGCAGTGCCAGTGCAGGCAGCGCGACACGATCCAAGCGCTCGACCGGCTGCTGTATGATTCTGGCTTTGAGACCGAGGTTCTTGGCGGCGAGCAGCAGGCTCACTTCATTGAAAACTTGATCCCCACGACCGTCGGTATGGCGAAGCTGCGCTGCATCGGCGGCGACACCATGGAATTGTGCGAGAAGAACCAACCCGGTAAGAAGCTTATCAGCCACCACTGCCGCTTCTGAAGCTGTTCCGTCAGAGACGTGCCTGCATCCACTGCCGGTTTCTGGTACTGATGCTTCCATGCATTCCCGAGCCGCTTAAAGATTACGATCGGTTATGTTTCGACAGCGGGCGTTCCATGTTCCCGAGTCAGTCGTGACTACAATACCTCGCGACTGGAATGCACGCTAGCAAAGACAGGATACTTGCGCAATAGGGTAGTCTCCCCCATCAAGCCGGGAATATTGGGTGGCGAGCGGGATGGCTTCATCGTACGAATAGCGGCCATTAATGTTTCCAGCGAACGACTACTCCATAGAGGGCTGGGCAGGCCTGCCCACAAAGAATGGACCGGGACAGCAATCCAAACTTACATAATCAGCGCAAATCTGGCGGAGAGAGCGGGATTCGAACCCGCGATACGCTTTAGACGTATACACGCTTTCCAGGCGTGCTCCTTAGACCGCTCGGACACCTCTCCGTAATTCAGCGACGCGTAATCAACTTTTCAAAAGGCGCGGGAGAGTACCCCATGTGTCCAGAGGCCGCAACCGCTGGTGGAGGAACCGGCGCCGCCGTACTGGCCGCAGGTGCCGGCTTTGGAGGCACCCCAGCCGGTTTGGAAGCAGGCTGCGTATGCAATGCTGGTGGCAACTCTGAAGGGCCCTTGGAGGCTGTGGTGGGAGATTTGGGCTTGGTCACGGCCTGATTATTAATGAGTAGTGGGGGTTTGATCAAACACACGCCCGAAGCATCTCGGTCCACATGCTTGTTTACATTCGGGGAGGCACCTTGAATCGCATAGTTCGGGTCGGGCGTCGGCAGACTCAAGCCGGCGGGTGCTTTGAGTGGTGGGCGCGTCGAACTATCGAGATAGGGATGCGAATCACCGCAGGAAAGCGAAGTGCAGCCTGCCACGCCCATGGCCAGCAGTGCGGTGAGAATTCCAAACAATCGAATCATGCTTATGTCATCCAAATATCGTGCGGTAGGGGATTACAACGCTCCCACCGAGTGTAGGGCGGCTTGCAGGGTGGCATGGTGAACCTCGGCCAGTGGTGTCAAAGGCAGGCGGATACCGGCTGGTATTCGCCCCATCTGTGCGAGCGCCCATTTAACCGGTATGGGGTTGCTCTCAAGGAACAGATGCCTGTGCAGTATATCAAGCCGCTGATTGAGTATCTCGGCTTTCTTGCGATCGCCAGCGCACGCGACAGTGCACATGGCGTGCATGAGTTTGGGCGCTACGTTCGCCGTTACAGAGATCACGCCCTTGCCACCTTGAAGCATGAACTCCATGGCAGTGGCGTCGTCACCACTCAGGAGTACAAAGTCCATGCCGCAGCGACGGCGGATGTCGTCCAGGCGTTCTAGTTTACCGGTTGCTTCCTTGATGCCAATGATGTTGGGTATCGCCGCCAAACGTTCGATAGTCTCCGGCAGCAGATCTGTCACCGTACGGCTCGGAACATTGTAAAGAATCACGGGTAGTGAAACTGCTTCTGCAATCGCACGGAAATGCCGGTAGAGCCCTTCCTGGGTTGGTTTGTTGTAGTACGGTGCAACCACCAGCGCGGCAGCGGCGCCCCGCACCTGGGCAAGACGCGTCAGCGCCACCGCATGCGTGGTGGAATTCGAACCGGTACCGGCAATGACCGGGATCCGCCCGCCGGCAGCCCACAAGCAACAATCGAGCACACGCATGTGCTCGGCGGTTTCCAGGGTGGCGGACTCACCGGTGGTGCCCACCGCAACGATGCCATCGGTGCCTTCATTGACGTGCCACTGCACCAGTTCTTCGAGCGCTGCGTAATCCACTTGGCCGTCATCGGCCATGGGCGTCACCAACGCCACCATGCTGCCTTGAAACATGCACCTGTACCTGACGCAAACACATATGTTACCGGTCTGGACCCCTTGGGCTCAAGACAACAATGGTGTTGAGCATTTGCGCGCCTCATCAAACCCGGTACACTGCTGCCACACCCATCGGCGTCAGGATCATCCACTGCGAGCTCGCATGAAACAGTTATTGGTGGTATCCGCGCTGGCAGAAGACCGACCCGGCTTGCTTCACGATATTGCACGTGCGGTGAAAGACTGCGGCTGCAACGTTCTGGAAAGCCGCATGACGGTGCTGGGGGGTGAATTCACCATGCTGCTGCTGGTTTCCGGCAACTGGAACACCATCACAAAACTGGAAACCCAGCTACCCAAACTTGAAAAGAGTCTGGCGGTCACGCTCTCGGCACGCCGCACCTCGGAACGTGAACCGCGTCACGACCTCGTTCCTTATGCCATTGACGCGGTATGCCTTGACCAACCGGGCATCATCTTCAATCTGGCCAATTTTCTCTCCGAGCGTAACATCGGCATCGCCGATCTTGTTACGCGCGGTTATCCGGCGGCGCATACCGGTGCGCCCATGTTTTCCGTGCAGTTGGCAGTGAATATCCCGGCAGATCTACATATCGGCAGCCTGCGCGAGGAGTTCATGGACTTCTGCGACCGGCTCAATCTGGATGCCATCATGGAGCCCATCAAAAGTTGACGCTTAGTTTCGATGTTTTGGAGAACCAGCATGACAAAAGTATCCATAGACAAGCGTATTCCCGATTTCGCGCTTCCCGCCACTGGCGACAAAACCCTCAAACTCTCCAAACTCAAAGGCCAGAATGTGGTGCTGTACTTTTATCCGAAGGACAACACTTCAGGCTGCTCGCTGGAAGCCCAGGACTTCCGCGATCGCCAGGCGAAATTCAAGAAACTCAACACCGTGATCATTGGCGTGTCCCGCGATAACCTTAAATCCCATGAGAGCTTCCGCCACAAGTACCGCTTCAAATTTGACTTGCTGAGCGATGAGCAGGAGAAGATCTGCAAACTTTTCGGCGTGATGAAGCTGAAGAATATGTACGGTCGCAAGGTACGTGGCATCGAACGCAGCACGTTCCTGATTGATGCCAAAGGTGTGCTGCGAAAGGAGTGGCGCAAAGTCCATGTGAAGGATCACGCCGAAGAAGTGTTGAACGCCGTCAAGGCCCTGGACTGAATCATGGAGACTTGCGCGTGAAGAAAACCCGTGAACAGCATCGCCTCTATGTGCTCGATACCAATGTGCTGATGCACGATCCCACCTGCATATTTCGATTTCAGGAACATGACATCTTCATGCCCATGGTGGTGCTTGAAGAGCTGGATGCCGGCAAGAAGGGCTTGTCGGAATCCGCGCGCAATGTCCGCCAGGTGAGCCGCTTCCTGGACGAGATGATGCGCGATGTAAGCAAGGCGCACATTGACGCTGGCCTGGTCATTGCGGGAATACATCGCAATGCCGGCGCCGCCGCGGTGGCAACCGATGTCGCAGCACCCGTGACGGGGCGTCTGTTTTTCCAGACGGAACCGTTGCCTTCGGCACTACCGGATACGCTGCCGGGAAACAAACCCGACAACAATATCCTTGGCACCACCCTCGCCTTGCAACAGAAATATCCAGAACGGCGTGTGGTCCTGGTGTCCAAGGACATCAATCTACGTATCAAGGCTGCGGTCGTCGGCATTCACGCGGAGGATTATTTCAACGACAAGGCGCTGGATGATCTGGACCTGCTGTTCACCGGTGTAGGCGAGCTTCCAAAAAGTTTTTGGGAGCACCACAGCAAGGACATGGAATCCTGGCAGCAGGAAGGTCGTACGTATTACCGCATTCAGGGACCGCAGGTGAAGACCTGGTACCCAAATGAATTTCTCTATAGTGAGGTGGACAACTTCGAAGCCTTGGTGCGCACGCTAGATGAACGAGGTGCGCTGCTGGAGTTGGCACGCGACTTTCGCGGCGCACGTCATACAGTCTGGGGCATCAAGGCGCGCAACCGCGAACAAAATTTCGCCCTCAACCTGCTGCTGGACCCGAACGTGGATTTCGTCACCTTGTTGGGAGCCGCCGGCACCGGCAAGACATTACTGGCTCTGGCGGCAGGCCTTGCCCAGACACTCGAGCAAAATCATTACCGCGAGATCATCATGACCCGCGTCACTGTGCCGCTGGGCGAGGACATCGGATTTCTACCCGGTACGGAGGAAGAGAAAATGACGCCCTGGATGGGCGCGCTCATGGACAACCTGGAAGTTCTGACCCAGTCCAGCGGCGAAGGCGGTGAATGGGGTCGTGCCGCCACCAACGATCTACTGCGCAGCCGCATCAAGATCCGCTCCATGAACTTCATGCGCGGCCGCACCTTCCTGAACCGCTACATCATTGTAGACGAGGCCCAAAACCTCACGCCCAAACAATTGAAAGCGCTCATTACCCGCGCTGGCCCCGGCACCAAGATGATCTGCATCGGCAATGTCTCCCAGATTGATACGCCGTATCTCACGGAAACCACTTCCGGACTGACCTTCGTGGTGGACCGATTCAAGCACTGGCCGCACTCCGGCCATATCACCCTGCTGCGCGGCGAACGCTCGCGACTAGCGGATTTCGCTTCGGATATTCTGTGAGACACCCCGTCCGGTATGCTTGCTGCCTGGGTACTGACAAGTTGCCCGGTCTATGCTTAAATCCTGCAACCATTTCGCAATCTTCCTAAGGAAAGCCCATGAGCAACAAGCAACTTGCACGATGGACCACGCACATGCTCGCAGCCGCGGTAGCCGCCCTACCCTGTCTGGCAATGGCTTCCAACTTCCAGCTTACCGAGCAAAGTGTCACCAGCCTGGGAAGTGCGCACGCGGCAGGCGCTGCCTATGCAGATGACGCATCCACTATCTGGTATAACCCGGCAGGACTCACCCGACTGAACTCCGCGGAATTTGATGCGGGTATGAGCGTGATCCGCCTGGGCGCAAATTTCACACCCACCACAGCGGTGGATGCCACCGGT
The DNA here is from genome assembly GCA_050739415.1 of Gammaproteobacteria bacterium. Lineage (GTDB taxonomy): Bacteria > Pseudomonadota > Gammaproteobacteria > Natronospirales > REEB76 > REEB76. The sequence continues at coordinate 6,104 of JBOIBD010000089.1, forward strand.
CAGCCGCTCACTGGAAATAATGGCGGCAACCCCGGAAAACTTGGTGCAGTGCCGTTTATATATTTTTCCACACCACTGAACGACAAGTTTGCGATAGGCATCGGGATCGGCGTGCCTTTCGGCTTGACTACCGATTACGATAACAATTCCATTTTCCGTTACCAAGCCATACAGACTTCTGTGAGCGTCATCAACGTGAATCCGACGCTCGCTTACAAAATCACCGACCACTTTTCAGCGGGGTTCGGTGTGGATTTCCAGCAAATGAATGTGAAGCTATCCAACGACATTGATTTTGGCGCGGTGTGTTTTGCACAAGTCAATCCTGCAACCTGCAGCCAGAGCTTCGGGTTGGTGCCGCAAGGCCATGATGGTTTCTTTTCCGGCCAAGCCAACGATACTGCCACTGGTTACAATTTCGGCCTGTTGATGGATTACGACACGACGCGCGTGGGCTTTAGTTACCGTACACGTGTCAAACATCTACTGAATGGAAATGCCAGCTTCACCAATGTGCCCGGAATTTTTGCCAGCCAGGGTTTGTTCCAGCCTCAGACAATCAGCGCCGAGTTCACCACCCCTCAAATCGTTTCTCTGAGCTTGTTCCAGCAGCTCAACGATCAGTGGTCACTGATGGCGGATTGGACGTATACCGGTTGGAACAGTTTCCAGAATCTGACTATTAATTTTGCCAATCCCAATATGCCTTCGACCACTGCGCAGGAAGGATTGTCCAATTCGAACCGCTTCGCTGTCGGGGTAAATTATAAATACAGCGATGCCTGGACGTTCCGTACCGGTGTTGCGCTGGATAAAACCCCACTGCCGGATCCGAGCGCGCCCTGCAACACTGTCAACCCGCCCGATTTCGCCACCTGCAACAACTCGGTCAACGCCAGCCGCACCGCACGGCTGCCGGATGCTACCCGCAAGTGGATCGCGTTCGGCGCAAGCTGGCATGTCTCTAGCCATAGCCAATGGGATATCGGCTATGCACACCTGTTCCTCAATGGCCATATCCCTTATAGTCAGTTGGATAGCAGCAGCGGCGACTATATTTCCGGCCAGTTCGATGCCGATGCGGACATCATGGGTGTGCAATATATCTACAAGTTCTAACTGTAACGCACACTTCCCCTTGAAAATCAGCCCCCGTTCACGGGGGCTTTTTTATGCGTGTGGCGCAAAATACAGGTCTGTGCAGTCAAATTGCCCAGCCAACTTTATGGCTCACCAGTCGTCAGCCGACGTGCCATAATGGTCACCAGAGGTTCTATATGCCCTTGATTTCGGGACCAATGGGCCTTCGGATCACGACATGCCAAGCAGACTTTTCAAGATACTGTTTCATTTAAGCCTCGCAAGCTTATTGACGCTGGGTGCTGGTACTGCATTCGCAGATTCCACTACCGCAGTCAAAAGCGCCGGTACGACATCACCTGCGCCCGACTATGTATACAACGATCTTGCCACCAGCTACACAACTCAATCCCGCAGTGATTTTAACCTGCCGCAAATTGGCCTGGCGGGTGCCAGCGTACTTTCTCCTGAGCAGGAATACGCGATCGGCGTGCAGATCATGAATGAGGCGCGCAGTGAAGGTGCGATCTTGGACGATCCACTGGTGCATGAGTACATAGACAATCTAGGTCACGATCTTTCCTCGCACAGCGACGACCCGACTCTGAACTTTGAGTATTTCGTTATAAACGATCCGGAAATCAACGCCGTGACACTGCCAGGCGGTTTCATCGGCGTCAATTCCGGCATGATTCTTGCCAGTGACAACGAGGACGAACTAGCGGGCGTCATGGCGCATGAAACCAGCCACGTGACCCAACGTCATATCGCGCGCGGGCTCGAGGAACAGAAAGATCGCAGCCCACTGAACATCGCCACCATGCTGGCTGCCCTCTTGGTCGCGGTCACAACCGGTGATCCCAATGTAGCCATGGGCACCCTCGCGACTGCCCAGGGCTCCATCATCCAGCATCAGATCACCTTCACGCGCTCCCAGGAAGAAGAAGCCGATCGCGTGGGAATCCAGACTTTGGCACGCGCCGGTTTTCCACCTCAGGGAATGATTGAATTCTTCCAGAAGATGCAACGTAATTCAGCGCTCAATGGCTATGATCGCATTCCGGAATTCCTGTTGGATCATCCGCTCGACTCGTCACGTATGGCGTATCTCGAAGAACGTGCCCTCAGCATGCATGTACCGCCGCGACCCAACAGCCGCAGTTACGCCATCATGAAAGCACGCGTGCGCGTGCTGGAGAGCGACAACCTCGACAAAACCCTGCAGTTCTTCCAAGGAGAACTCGATTCGACCAAAGGATGGGACCACGACGCGATACGTTACGGCATAGCATTGATCTACGTAAAACAGGACCGAAATCAAGATGCCATCAAAATCATGCAGCAGTTGAGCGACAAGTACGATGATGTAGTGGCCTTTCGTATTGGGCTGGCAGATGCACAGATGACGGCAAACGAAATCAGTACGGCCAAGGCTACCTATCAGCAGGCAATGCAGCTGTTTCCGGGCAGCACACCTCTGGTTTTGAGCTATGCGCGCGATCTCATTGAGGCTGACCAACCGCAAAATGCTATCAGCCTGCTAATTTCCCTGTCCATACAAACCAACCGGGATCCGGAAGTTCTGCGTATGTTGGCCAAAGCCTACGACAAGGCAGGCGACAGTGCTGAATCCCACTACTACATGTCCGAATATTATTACAACACCGGACTGCCGGCAGTAGCGGCCGATCAACTGCGGATCGCGCTAGCGACACCAGGAATAGACGTCATGCAAAAACAGCGTTACCAGGCTCGGCTCGACCGTCTGAAGGCCTGGGCCCACGCTAATCGTCAATCCTTGAATCCCAAAAACAACCCCGGCTCTTGAGGGCTGGTCTTCTCATCCTTACCTGCTAGCATACGCAAGCACTTCGATTTCTGGAGTTTCAATGCCGGAACGACATGATCGCCGCATTTGGCGGCAGATGCCTCTTCTATGCCTCATCGGTCTGGTGTTGCTCGGCGGCTGCGCCACTACGCCACCTGATTACACCACCCAGACCAAAGACCCGTGGGAAAAAATGAACCGCGTTACCTTTGCCTTCAATCAGAAATTCGATAAAGCTGTTGCCCGCCCGGTTGCCAAAACCTATGTACGGGCTGTGCCCCGCCAGGCGCGTAGTGGTATACACAATTTTCTCAACAATCTGGAAACCCCGGTAACTATTATTAATGACCTGTTACAGGGAAAATTCAAATACACCCTAAAGGACACCGGTCGCTTTCTGGTCAACAGCACCGTAGGGCTATTGGGTTGGTTCGACGTCGCCAAACATATTGATCTGCCGGATCATAATGCAGATTTTGGCGAGACCCTCGCGATTTATGGCGTTCCATCGGGGCCCTATCTGGTGCTCCCGTTCCTGGGACCCAGCAGCGTCCGTGACGCCGGGGCATTGTATCCGGATTATGTGTATGCCAACCCGATAAAAAACAAAATGCAGGCGCGATATCGGAATGCCGATACACTTATGAAAGCCATGGACACTCGTGTGGGGTTGTTGGATCTGGACAGCACCATCGACAGCGCCTTCGATCCATATACTTTCATACGCGATGCGTGGATACAGCATCGTCGTTTTCAGCTATATAACGGAAATCCGCCCATGCAATATCCTGACTATCCAGATTTGCCGCCGGACGATTCAGATGACAGCAACGCGCCTGCCGCTGGAACCTCCGCCGCCCCCGCTGCGACGAGTGCGCGCCCACCGGCCACCCCTGGCACGCGTGCGCCATCTGCCCCAGTTGCGACCCCTACACATCCGCCAGCCAAAGTACCTCCACCAGAAAATGAAAACGGCGGGTGAAAACCCGCCGCTGTTTACGTTTTCTTGATCGATGCCTACGATGCCAGGGGCAGTAACTTGTCCACGTTGCTGATGCGGGCGATGGCCATAACCTGCTCGGGTACGTGCAGGAAACTCAGTTTGCATTTGCTCTGTTTTGCGCGGCTAATCCATTCGATCAATAACGCCAAGCCGGCGCTATCGGTGGCGGTCACACCGGACAAGTCCAGTTGGATGGCTTGGTATTCTGCAAACAGGCGTTGGCTGGCTGTCAAGGCTCCCGTGACGGATTTAAAATCAAGCCGGCCATCCAGCCGAAACCGGCCGGCGCCGATGTCCGCGAAAACCACCTTGTCCGCCATCAGGACCCACCACCCTGGGTTTGTGTTTCTGGTGGCTTTTCGGCATCGACATTCAATCGTTTGATCAGTTC
>JBOIBD010000090.1:0-9471 GCA_050739415.1 Gammaproteobacteria bacterium
CCATCCAGCCGAAACCGGCCGGCGCCGATGTCCGCGAAAACCACCTTGTCCGCCATCAGGACCCACCACCCTGGGTTTGTGTTTCTGGTGGCTTTTCGGCATCGACATTCAATCGTTTGATCAGTTCATCGATACCCTTCTGTTGAATTTCCGGCCCAAATTGATTGCGGTAATTCATGACATAGGATATCCCTTCAATGCGCACATCAAAGGCTTTCCAACCATCCTTGGTTCGGATCATGGCGTAATCCACCTGCACTGGGGGTGCATTACTAGCCCGCATTACCTCGCTGCGCACCATGGCATGAGTTTCATCAGGACTGCCACGCCACGGATCGACATGAATATTATTTCCGGAATAATGATCCTGCAGCAGTCCATGAGAGTAACTGTGCACCAGGTATTTATAGAAAGCATCCTGGAAGGCCTGCCGCTGTGCCGGCGTAGCTGTGCGCCAATAGGGCCCTAATACCAGCCGTGATGCATAGCCGAGGTCAAAATGAGGCGACAGGATGTTGCCGATGAGGCTATTGAGCTCCTGCGGATTCTTTTTCAACTCATCGCGCTTTTCGTTGACTGCAGCAAGTATCTGCGTTGCAGTCTGTTGCACTACTTTATCGGGTGTCGGTATCTTGGGTGCGGGTGCATTTGCAGCCATTAGCCCCGTGCATACGAACAAAAACGACGCGATAATAAAGAATATTAATCTCCTGGTATTCATCACTTGCTCCCTGAAGACGCTTTGTTGAATAGGAACTGACCGATCAAGTTTTCCAGAATAATGGCAGATTGTGTGAATTGAATCTTGCTGTTATTTTTCAGGAAAGTTTCAGAGCCACCTGGTGAGATACCGATATATTGCTCGCCCAGGAGACCGGAAGTAAGAATGCTGGCACTGGAATCATCCGGTATCTGACTATAGTTACCGTTGATTCGCATGCTCACGATGGCATCAAATGTCTTGGAATTCAGGCTAATGGCCGTGACTCGGCCAACGGCCACGCCTGCCATCGTCACGGGTGCGCGCACTTTGAGTCCGCCCACGTTCGTGAAGCTGGCAGTGACGGTGTAACCGCCAGTATCGCCGTACGCCCCAATATTAGTGGTCTGTGTCGCCAGAAAGAACAGTGCACAGAAGCCCAATATGATAAACAGACCAGTGCTGATTTCAATTGTGCGTGTTTGACGCATGGATCATACTCCGTTAAACATTAAGGCTGTGAGAAGATAATCCAATACCAGAACGGCCAGCGCGCTGTTCACCACTGTGCGTGTGGTTGCACGGCTGACACCCTCGGCCGTGGGATGTGAATAATAACCTTCATACACCGCCAACAGACTGCAAGCACCGCCGAATACAATGCTTTTGATGAAACCGCCAATCACGTCATCCCATAAATCTACATTGGTGCGCATCTGAGACCAGAACGCGCCGGAATCCACGCCCATTAGTGCGACGCCGATGATATAGCCACCCAGCAACCCCACTGCGCTGAAAATCATGGTCAGCAACGGTACTGAGATGGCGCCGGCGAGAAAACGTGGCACCACGATGCGGCGCACCGGGTCTACAGCCATCATTTCCATACCGGCGATTTGTTCGGTGGCGCGCATCAAACCGATTTCAGATGTTAAGGCCGTGCCGGCACGGCCAGCGAATAGCAGTGCGGTCACTACTGGCCCGAGCTCGCGCAACAATGACAATGCAACCAAGGTACCCAACGCAGTAGTAGCCGCGAATTTTGATAGGGTGTTGTAGCCCTGCAGACCCATGACCATACCCACGAACAGGCCTGACACCATGATGAGCACCAGCGACATGGCGCCTACGGAATAAATCTGCTGCCAGATAATCCGCCAGCGCAGCAGTGCTGCCGGCGTGCAGCGCAGCAGGCGAAGCAGGAACAGCAAACAGGCGCCCAGACCCTGCAGGAAATCCAGCAGAATGTAATACAGTTCCCGCAATAGCTTCATCCGTTGCGCTCCTCGCCAAACAACTGCTTGGCATAATCCGGCGCCGGATAATGAAAGGGCACCGGTCCATCTGCCAGGCCTTTCATGAACTGCCGCACCCAGGCTGACTTGTTGTACTCCAGTTCCTCCGGCGTACCGTAAGCCACAACTTTGCCATTGGAAATCAGATAACTCTGATCGGACACCGCATTCACTTCATGCACATCGTGCGAAACGATGATGCTGGTGAGGCCTAGACTGTCGTTGAGTTCGCGAATCAGGCGCACGATCACACCCATGGAAATCGGATCAAGCCCCACGAACGGCTCATCATAAAAGATGATCTTCGGGTCCATGGCAATAGCACGCGCCAGCGCCACGCGTCGCGCCATCCCGCCAGAGAGTTCCCCCGGCATCATGTTGGCGGCGCCGCGCAGGCCGACGGCTTGTAATTTCATCAACACGATGTGGCGGATCAGGCTCTCCGGCAACCGGGTATGTTCGTGCAGCGGGAAGGCTACATTCTCGTACACGGTGCTGTCAGTGAACAATGCACCATTCTGAAACAGGAATCCCATCTGGGTACGCAACTCATAAAGCTCATCCATGGTGAGGCGCGCGACTTTCTTGCCTTCCACAACCACACGGCCGCGGTCTGCCAGAATCTGCCCGGTCATGATGCGCAGCAACGTGGTCTTGCCAGTACCGCTGGGGCCCATGATAGCGGTCACCTTGCCGCGGGGGATGCTGATGTTCAGCCCGTCAAAGATGGCCCTGTCACCGACCCGGTACTTAAGGCCGCTGATTTCCACCACGTTGCCGGCATCTTTGTGTTCTTGTGTAGCCATGGCCTCGTCAGTTTGCCGGCAGAATCTTCCGCCAAGTCGGTTGTTGAAAAGTGAACTGATTAGACTGGACGGTCTAGTCTAAATTTGTTTGCATGTTCCGTCAAACACATCTAGAACGCATCAATAGGCACCGGGTAAACCTTATACCAATCTCGGAGTACCTCGAGACGCACACCAAGACCGGCCAGATAATGCAAATCTGGAACAGGGCAATTCTATCTATTGGAAGCTACAGAATGACACTTCAGGCTGCTTTTTCCATGTTGGCAGTGTAGGTTCCCGCACAAGCAGCACTGTTGCACTGCGCACGGTGGGCGAACGCGCGCTGCCCTGCCGCGAACCCGGAGATTTGGCCCTTCCAAGCTTCCAGTGACGGGGCCTGCAACGCCCGCCCATAGGAAAAGCTGAGTTTCCAGGGGGCTTCACCCAGAGCATTCAGCGCATTGAGATGTGCCGTGGCAAGTTCCGAACTCTGTCCGCCGGACAGGAACATGATTCCCGGCACGGCGGCCGGTACTCGCTCTTTCATAACCCATAGGGTTTCACGCGCAACCTCCTCCACACCCGCCTGCTTCGGGCACTTCATTCCGCTGATGACCATATTGGGCTTGAGGATCATGCCTTCCAGGGCAATACGTTGGGTATAGAGCTCGTCAAAAACGATCTTCAGAGTCGCAGTAGTGACCTCGGCGCAGCGTTCGATGGTGTGCGCCCCGTCCATGAGCACTTCCGGCTCCACGATGGGCACCAGCCCTACTTCCTGGCATAAAGCCGCATAGCGAGCCAAGGCCTGAGCATTGACGCGCAAGCAGTATTCCGTCGGAATATCCAGGCCGATATCAATCACCCCGCGCCATTTGGCGAAGCGTGCGCCGAGCTTGTGGTATTCCTGTAAACGTTCCCGCAAACCATCCAGACCTTCGGTTACTTTTTCACCGGCACTGTTCGCCAGCGGTTTGGCGCCCTTGTCCACCTTGATACCCGGCAGCACGCCCAAACTTTGCAGATATTCTGGAAACGGCACACCGGCCTTGGTCTTCTGGCGGATGGTTTCGTCATACATGATCACACCGCTGATATATTTCTCGATCCCCGGCGTGGTAAACAGCAATTCCCGGTAGCCGCGGCGCGTTTCTTCGGAGGATGCTACACCGACTGCCTTTAACCGCTTCTCGATGGTGCCGGTGCTCTCATCCGCTGCCAGCAATCCGCGGTGGTTCGCCACCATCTGCCGGGCAATATCCTTCAGTTCCTTCAGATTCATGGAAATGCATCCTCATGCAATATAACAATAAAGGTCATCCAGCCCGCCGCATCCAGCGGAATCCACAGGTTCAAAAACGTGTACGGGATTTTACCAGATGCAGGCTGGCCTGAGGAAACTCAAAAAGTGACAGAGAATCTTGAAGTAAATACGAGGCTGAATTTTTCGATTTGCGATGATCTACACGATATGTACCCGGCCCAAAGAAAAGGCCCCACTAAGGTGGGGCCTTTTTGAACTGCCGCACGGATAACTATCAGGTCGAATTCATGAAGCCTAAATCGGTCGTAGTGAAGTTCGACAGTGTCGGAAAGATGCTGTTGAGACTCGCACTGTCGGTGACACCAAACCATTTGGCTAGCGTTGCGCCGTACTGCGACACGGAAGTGGTCGGCACCCAGCGGCCCTGGCCATCGGCATCATCGGGTCCGTTCAATGTCAGCGTCGGCATGGTGCCGTATAGATTACCGCCTTTTACCGCGCCACCCATGATGATGTGATGATTACCCCAGGCGTGATCCGTGCCTGCTGCACTATTAGGTTGGTAGGTGCGGCCAAAATCCGAGAGTGTGAAAGTGGTCACATTCGGCCCCAAGTTGAGATTATTGGTGACCACAGTGTTGAAATAGCTCAGACCATCGTCCAAGTATGACAATGACTTATCTTGCGACGAATTGCCGCCCGTCGCCTGGGTCTGGGCAGAATGCGTATCGAACTGACCGGGTGCCTGCACGAAGAAAATCTGGCGCATGTTGCCTAGATTATTGGTGACGCCGGCTTGGCTGACCTGGATCATCTTTACCACGGTCTGCAGATTTGAAGCCAGACTGTTCTGGGCCGGGAGTGCAGGCCAACCGGTAGTACTCGCATGCCCCAAGGCAAGGGACAGATTGGCATTGTAATTCAATGCCTGGGTGGTAATGGCGCTGCTGGCGTTCACCATAGCCTGACTGCGTTCCAAACCCAGCAATTGTGTCAGTACCAATTTTCGAGCAGCGTCTGCCCCATTGTAATTTTGGCCGTTGGCAATCGAACTGGAGCCACCTGATACCTGGGCGGGTGTAGTCGTCGCGCCGTTACAGAACACGGTGACGCCCGACATGGTCGTCAGCGTCGGAAACGTCTGACCGTTCAACCCGCCCATGGCGATGATGGCATCCGACAATAAACCGCCCCAGCCAGTACTGGTGTTGCTGAACTGAGAGCCGTTTTGCCACAAGATCTGCTGGTCACGGTGCGAGAACAGGCTGTCCGGAAGCGGTACGCTGTGCGACTTGTAATCGGCAACTGTTGTGGGTTGCACCAGCGGTCCTGCATTCGCCAGTAATGCCACACCACCGCTGTTATAGAGTGCCGCCGTCTTCACCATATTGGGGTGTAGTGCATAAGCCTGCGCCTGATTACTGCCCACCTGCAGCTGGTTTAAGCTTCCTTGAGGCTGTGCAATACCCGGTGCGGTCGTGCCTCCGCGTGCATTGGAATAGTTGATGTAGCTATTGCCGGTGACGGAATCCGTACCGAACGGAATCAGCAAGTTGTTGCCATCATTGCCGCCATTCATGAATATGCACACCAGTGCCTTGTAGCCGGTGGTGGTGGCAGCTCGGGCGACCCGGGTGAGCATACCAAATGGACTGAGTTCCGCGGTGGCGCCAACCGCCAGCAGCGTCGAGTATTTGAGAAAATCACGGCGTGAGATGTTCATGATGGTTCCCCTCGTATCCTTGCCTATCGAGCACTGGTGGTTACTGAATTATCTGGTACTGGGAAGACGAGCCGATCAGGTACACCGCCATGCGCACCCGCTGTGCGGGATCCAGGATTTGCGTTTTTAAGAATGTATCGATGGTGCTATACATATCTTTAGGCATCTGGCTGTGCATCATGTCGGTATTCAGAGTATCCAGCAGCGTGTCATTGGCATTGCCGCCATTGATATCGTTTTGCGCCAGTGTGCACAAGGGACTCGCCTGGCAAGTTGTGGGATCGGTAGGACTCGGGCCACCCAGATTGATGCCGGTATTTGCTATCGCGCCCCTCACCAGATCGTTCACAAAATTGATGCGCACGAAGGTCGAAGCGGTGTTATTCAAGGCGAATTCCGCTCCCTGCAGGCCGGTGGTGCCGGACTGCAGATACGCGTCCGGGATCGTGTAAGCCGGCGGGAAGAAATTGAATACGCTGAAAGATTGCAGCAGGTTCTCGCCCATGGCAGATGTGCCATGGCTGCCGCTAAGCACCGCATAGGAATAGTCACTAGATGTGCCGGTGTTGGTCATGGGCTGCGTCCCCAAAACGCGCAGCAAGCGAGTCACGAAGACCACCGGTTCATTGAGATGGCCGAAGCTTGGATTACTGGTGGCGTCCTGGGTCGCAAGGCTGTCATTCGCGCGGGCCTCCGGATCCAGCAGGATAGCGGTCACAACCGCCTGCATATTACCTCGGGTGCCATGACCGTCATTGTCAAAGACAGTCGCTACACGTGCGATGTATTGCGGGCTCGGGTTACTGGTCACTAGATGCAGGATCAGCTGCCGACAGATAAACGGCGCCGCACTCGGATCATTAAAAACTGCTGTGATTACGCCATCAAGATCATCCTCAGGGCTGTTGCCCGCAGACAGTACACTGCCATCCAACAGCGTCTTGGTGGCAGTGTCATGAGAACTCAATACCGAAGTCATCGGGCAGTCATAAACACCAGGGTTATTAAAACTAACGGCAGCGGTGCAATTGCCAGGCGAGCCATTGGCCAGGGTCCAACCGGTAAAGGCCTGAGCATTGGCTTCCACGGCATCCTGATCATAGGTAGGAATCGGATTGCCACTTGAATCCAGTTGCTGTGAACCATCCAGGTTCAACTTGTACAAACCAATGTTGAACAACTGCATGAACTCGCGGGCATAGTTTTCATTGGCAATCTGGCCCGCAGTGGGATTACCACTGTTGAGCATGTCGAGGAAAATACCCATGTCGGGCGTAAGGGTCACGTCGTACATGAGTGTTTTCCAGTTGGCGAAAGCATCCGCATTGACGGTCTGCAAATAGAGTGCATAGCCCTTCTCACGATTGTCAGGGCCGCCGGTCTTGGTATTGGAAATCACCCAAATAGACTCTAGCGCCAGGGCCACACGCTGGCGTACCTGATCCTGGCCGCTAACCGCGTTATTGAGCCAGGTGCGTTGCAGGCAGGCGATATCTGAATTCAATGGGCAATTTGGCGTGCCGGTATCGCTGGTGCTGACCGGCTCGGTCCAGGCAGACTTGGGTGCCGCAAACTGGTCACTTAAATACTTCAGGAAGCCTTCACCTTGCACCAAGGCGATATCGCTTGGTGTAGGCCCGAATGTCGCCTGATCCAGGAAGCGCGCCGCCGCAGTCGCCGTGACGGCTGGGCTCAAATCCAAAGTGACATTCATGCTGTTGGAGGTGGCGCCTTGATTTTGCACTGCCACAGCAACGCTTGTACTCGTACCCGATGCCGACACTGAAGCGACGCCGGTGACTTCAGTAGCGGAAACGTATTGAGTGCCGGTAACAGCTGTGCCATTTACCGTGATTTGTGACCCAGGCGTGGAGCCATTAGACGCCACAAAGCCTTTGCCGGTTACATCCATAGAAAATGTCGGGTTCGAGCCGCTGCTGAGAACCGTTGCCGTGACGGCACTGACAGTGGGTGCTGTCCCGCTACTGCTGGTACCTGAACTGCTGCTCGAGCCGCCGCCGCAACCTGCGATGAGCAGCAATGACAGAAACAGAAGCCCGGGATAAAGACACTTTGCGGGCGTGCGACAATCTTTTGTCATGGCGATTCCCCGTGGTGCATTACTTATAATCCGTGTTCCATGGCCCTTGGTTAATCATCCATTTGCTGAATGGCCAACCAAAAGTACCTACCTTCCACCCCAAGCCAGGCAATGCCCCTTACAAGCCTCGGAGGCCATTGCCAACCTAGCCTTGTGCCAAATATAGAGTACGTTTGGGAGGTAAAGCCTACCGTTTGTCGGAGTTTTTATACCGCTGGTACATAGAAAAACATACAAGCTCGGTAACCAACAAAGGACAGGTTGTATATCGTTGAACCCGAATACTGTGACTTTTCGACAATACCGTCTTCAACCAGGGTTTTTGAGCCGTAATCGTAATGGTAAGTAATCTGGTGGGCCGTGGGAGACTTGAACTCCCGACCAACTGGTTAAAAGCCAGCTGCTCTACCAACTGAGCTAACGGCCCGATGTACCGACGTAGATGATGATGCTCCGCAAAGGCGGCGCATGATAGCGAATGAGCGCTGAATTACAACCCTTCAGCGATACACGGCGGGGTCCGGCACACCCGCCCCCCGGAAGCCTTGTTGACGCAAACGGCAGCTATCACAGCGCCCGCAGGCCCGGCCGTGTGCATCCGCCGTATAGCAGGAAACCGTGAGAGCGTAATCCACACCCAATTCCATGCCCCGGCGGATAATTTCGGCCTTGGATAGTTTCATCAGGGGCGTATGGATATGGAACGGACGGCCTTCCACGCCAGCTTTAGTTCCCAATTCCGCGACCCGTTCGAAGGCCGCAATGAATTCAGGCCGGCAATCCGGATAACCAGAATAATCCACCGCATTCACGCCAATGAAAATATCCTGCGCACCGAGCACTTCCGCCCAGCCGAGTGCGACCGACAAAAATATTGTATTGCGTGCGGGCACGTAGGTTATAGGGATACCCACAGCTGGCCGTTCGGGAACTTCAATACGAGTATCGGTCAGTGCCGAACCACCGATGCTGGATAAATCCAACGCGATGGTTTTGTGTTCAATGGCATTGAACGTCTTTGCTATCCGGGCCGCTGCGGCAAGCTCCACACTATGTCTCTGTCCATAAGCGAAGCTTAGAGCGTAACAGGGATAGCCATCATTGCTTGCAATGGCAAGTGTGGTGGCCGAATCCAATCCACCGGATAACAAGATAACGGCTTTCTTCATTATTTTAGCGCGCTGACTAATGACCCGGCAGGTTGCCCCAGAGATATTTGTGCAATTGCACTTGCAAGCGTACCGGCAAACGATCTGCCAGGATCCAATCAGCCAGCTCCACTGCTTTTAGTTGTTCATGACTTGGAGAGAATAAAACCTGGCAATGTCTCGTCAGCTCGTACTCTCGAATCACCTGGCAGGACCAATCATAATCAGCACGGTTGCAGATAACGAACTTGACTTGATCACGCGGATGTAAGTGCTGGATGTTCTCATAAAGATTGCGATTGCTTTCACCGGAACCAGGCGTTTTTAGATCCATGACCCGGATCACGCGTGGATCAATGTTCACGATTGACAACGCGCCGCTGGTTTCGATGGACACTTGGTAGCCGGCATCACTCAGACGCGTTAGCAAAGTCATGCAGTTCTTCTGCGCC
>JBOIBD010000091.1:0-9231 GCA_050739415.1 Gammaproteobacteria bacterium
CAACTACAGCTGTCGCTACTGTAGAACCTGCGGTTGCCCCCACTGCTGCAACTAATGCTTCTCCTACTGCTCCCGTAGCCACGCCGGCCGAGACAAACCCTGGAATTTCCATGCCCACCCGTGGGATGAGCATGGCCAATGTCGAGCATATCTTTGGTGCGCCGCAGGAAAAAATTCCCGCTGTACCGGATCCCGGCACCAAACTTCATCCGCCGATCGCCCGCTGGGTATACCCCGACTACGTGGTGTATTTCGAATACAATTACGTCGTCCACTCGGTGCTGAAAGCCCACCCATTCGCGAGTGGCGAAAACTGACACGTTGGGTATTTGAATGTGTCCAGAATGCGCCCGGCTTCAGCCGGGCGCGTTGTATATGACCCCACTTAATACTATGAGTCACTACCACCTGCCCCCCGAATGGGCACCCCAAAGCGGCGTCATGCTCACCTGGCCGCGCAGCGATGGCGACTGGAGCCCAGATTACGCGAGCGTGGAGCGCTGTCATACGCGGCTTGCGAAAGAAATCAGTCTGCGTGAGCAGGTGGTCATCACCTGCATGGACGAAACCCATGCGGACAAAATTCGTAGCATGGTAAAAGAGACCGGTGGAAAACCGGAACGATTGCATCTGTTTGCCCTGCCCTCCAACGATGCCTGGGCACGGGATCACGGACCCATCACGGTGCTGAAAGGTGGCCGCCCCAGCTTGCTAAATTTCATCTTCAATGGCTGGGGCAGTAAATATCCCCATGACTTTGATAACAGGATCACTTGCGAACTGCATGCTCGTGGTGCGTTCGGAGCAACGCCACTGGAAAGTTTCAAGCTGGTACTGGAAGGCGGCAGTATCGAAGTGGACGGTGAAGGCACGCTACTCACTACTGAAAGCTGCCTGCTCAATCCCAACCGCAATCCGGAGGTGAAACGCGGGCAGATTGAAGCGGAGATGGAACGTTTGCTGGGTGTGGATCGCATCTTGTGGCTCAAACACGGTGCCATTGACGGCGACGACACCGACGGTCACATAGACACCCTCGCCCGTTTCTGCAACCCCCATACCATCGCCTATCAGGCTTGTACGGACAAAAACGATCCCCATTATTCCGAATTGCAGGCTATGACCGCCGAGCTGATGGCTTTGCGACGCAAGGATGGCCAGATTTACAAACTCGTACCCCTGCCCTGGCCGCAAGCCGTATACGATCACACCGGCCGGAGATTGCCCGCAACGTACGCAAATTTCCTCATCATCAATGGCGCGGTGTTGGTGCCGACCTATAATGATCCGGCGGATGCAGTAGCCTTGGAAGCTCTGCGACCGGCATTTCCGGATCGTGAAATCGTGCCGGTCATGTGCCGATCGCTGATATTCCAGTACGGCAGCCTGCATTGTGTGAGCATGCAATTACCCGCAGGCGTTGTTCCGGAAGAAACGTAAATATGGCAAAGCAAAAATTACTTGCCGTCGGACTGGTGCAGCAGCGCTGTACGGACAACCGCGCGCAAAACCTGGCAGAGAGCATCAAGGGCATCCGCGAGGCGACAAAACGCGGCGCAAAACTGGTACTGCTGCAGGAATTGCATGCCGGCCCGTATTTCTGCCAGACAGAAGACACAAAAACATTTGACCTTGCCGAGTCGATTCCGGGCCCGTCTACGCAAGAACTGGGAACGATTGCCAAGGAATTGGGTGTGGTCATCGTCGCCTCACTGTTCGAAAAGCGCACCGCTGGCATTTATCACAACACGGCTGCAGTGATTGAAAGCGATGGTGCCCTCGCTGGTATCTACCGCAAGATGCATATCCCGGATGACCCGGGTTATTCAGAAAAATTCTATTTCACTCCCGGCGATCTCGGATTTCACCCCATCAAGACCTCCGTGGGGAAACTCGGTGTGTTGGTGTGTTGGGACCAGTGGTATCCGGAAGGTGCACGCCTCATGGCCTTGGCTGGTGCGGAGTTGCTGCTGTACCCGACGGCCATCGGCTGGACCGACGAAGACGATGCCGCAGAACAAGCGCGGCAGCGCGACGCCTGGATCACCATACAGCGCGCGCACGGCGTCGCCAACGGTCTGCCGGTCATGGTTTGCAACCGCACCGGCATCGAGAAAGACCCGTCTGGCCGCAGCAGCGGCATCCGTTTTTGGGGTTCGAGTTTCATCTGCGGCCCGCAAGGCGAATTTCTCGCTCAAGCCGGCACTGACAATCCCGAAGTACTCACGGTAGAAATAGATCTTGGCCGCTCGGAAGCGGTGCGCCGCATCTGGCCGTTCCTGCGCGACCGGCGAATTGATGTGTACGATGATCTGCTAAAGCGCTTTCGAGATTAAATAAACCAGCAAAGGATTGCTGCGATAGCCTTGATTCCTCACCCCGCTTTACGGGGTGGACGCATTTGTGCAGTGGAAAAATGAACGAAAAGCTCTTGAAACCCGTATTGCCCGACGCCGCACACTCGCAGGTGCGCTGGGGACAGTTGTACGGCAGCAGCGCGGCGCTGGTACTGGCCGATGCGGCGCAACAATCCTCTGCACCATTGCTGTTGATAACCCCGAGTGCTCGTGAAGCAGAACAACTGGCCGATGAGTTGCGCTTTTATATCGGCGATAAGCGTGTGCCAGTAACTCAGTTCCCCGACTGGGAAACGCTGCCTTACGATCTGTTCTCGCCACACCAGGACATCATCTCCGAACGGCTCGCGGCACTGGCGCAACTGCCGGACCTCAAGCGCGGCATCATGGTTATCGCCGCCGCTACACTCATGCAGCGTCTTCCGCCGCCAGCTTACATATTGGGTGGCAGTTTCCTGCTCAAGGCCGGCGATACCTTGGACCCGGATGCCATGCGCCAGCGGCTTACGGCAGCAGGTTATACGTCTGTCAATCAGGTTATGGAACACGGCGAATTCGCAGTGCGCGGTGCGTTGCTCGACATCTTCCCTATGGGCAGCCCCACGCCATTTCGCATTGATCTTTTCGATAACGAAATCGAAACCATCCGGAGTTTCGATCCCGAAACCCAGCTTTCACAGGATAAACTCGAGGAGATCAAACTGCTGCCCGCACGGGAATTTCCGCTGGATGAGGGTGGCATACGCAGTTTCCGCCAGCGCTATCGCGCACGCTTCGAAGGCGACCCGCAAAGGAATCCCGTATATCGTGACGTTAGCAACGGCCTCGCACCCGGCGGCGTCGAATATTACGCACCGCTGTTCTTCGAGCAGACCGCCGGCTTTTTTGACTACCTGCCCTCCAACGCCATAATCGCAACACTGGAAGACATGACCGGTGCGCTGCAACAAGCCTGGGAGCAAATCGCTGAACGTTACGAACAGCATCGGCATGACATCGAGCGTCCGTTGCTCAGCCCCGAGGAACTTTGGCTGACACCTGAAGAAGTTCAAAATGAGTTGGCCCAGCATCCGCGCATCCAGATGCAGGGTTTCGAGTCGCCCGAACCGGGTGCCGTGAATTTCAATACCGCTGCACCACCGCCGCTGAGAGTGGAAAGCCGTGCAGAAGAGCCGGTGGCGAAACTGCTCACCTTCCTCCGCGAGTTTCCCGGCCGCGTGCTGTTCGCCGCGGGATCCACCGGCCGGCGTGAATACCTGCTGGAACTGCTGGCACGCCGCGATCTCAAACCCACAAGTGTGGACAGTTGGCCAGCATTTCTGGCTGACGATGCCCGCATCGCGCTTTGCGTCGCGCCGCTGGAACGTGGGCTGCTGCTGCCGGAAACCGGAATGGCGCTCATCGCCGAAGAACAGCTTTTTGGCCAGCGCGTGCGACAAAACAGACGGCGGCTGCGAAGCCGCGACCCTGAAACCATCATCCGCGATCTCGCGGCGCTCAACGAAGGTGCGCCGGTGGTCCACGAAGAACACGGCGTGGGCCGGTATCTCGGCTTGAAACTGCTGGAGCTGAACGGCATCGAAACGGAATTCCTGATGCTGGAATATGCCGAGGGTGCAAAACTCTACGTGCCGGTGTCCTCGCTGCACCTCATCACCCGCTACAGCGGCAGCGCGCCGGAAACCGCACCGCTGCATCGCCTCGGCAGTGACCAATGGCTGAAAGCCAAACACCGCGCCGCCGAGCAGGTGCGGGACGTGGCAGCAGAGTTGTTGGATATCTACGCGCAGCGTGCAGCGCGTGAGGGCTACGCCTTCAAATTAGGCGAACTGGATTATCAGGCGTTTACCGATGATTTCCCTTTCGACGAGACGCTGGATCAGGCTACTGCCATCAACGGCGTGCTGGAGGACATGACCGCCGGTAAACCCATGGACCGGGTGGTGTGCGGCGATGTAGGTTTCGGCAAGACCGAAGTGGCGTTGCGCGCGTCATTCGTGGCCGTACAAGGTGGCAAACAAGTGGCCCTGCTGGTACCCACCACGCTGCTAGCTCAACAACACGCCCAGACTTTCCATGACCGCTTCGCAGACTGGCCAGTGCGCATTGAAGTGCTGTCGCGCTTCCGTACCGGCAAGCAGCAACACACGATCATGCAGGACATCGCGGCCGGCACCGTGGATATTGTCATCGGCACCCATGCGCTGCTGCGCGACGAGCTCAAATTCAAAGATCTTGGTCTGGTAATTGTTGACGAGGAACACCGCTTCGGCGTACAGCACAAGGAAAAACTCAAGAAACTGCGCGCCGAAGTGGACATGCTGACCCTTACCGCCACCCCCATTCCGCGCACACTCAATATGTCGCTGGCCGGTTTGCGGGACTTGTCCATCATCGCCACCCCGCCGGCCGAGCGCCTGGCGGTCAAGACCTTCGTGAGTGAATGGCAGAACGCACTCGTTCAGGAAGCCTGTCTGCGGGAAATCAAGCGCGGCGGCCAAGTGTACTTCGTGCATAACAGCGTGGACACAATCGAAAAGACTGCAGCCGAGATCGAAAAACTCGTGCCCGGCGCCGAAGTGCGCATCGCGCACGGCCAGATGCACGAACGTGATCTGGAACAGGTGATGCTGGATTTCTATCACCGGCGATTCAACATCCTGGTGTGCACCACCATCATCGAAAGCGGTATTGACGTGCCCACCGCCAACACCATCGTCATCCACCGCGCCGACAAGTTTGGTCTGGCACAGTTGCACCAGTTACGCGGCCGCGTTGGCCGTTCCCACCACCGCGCCTACGCCTATCTCATCATCCCGCCCCGCAGTCTGCTTACGGCCGACGCGGTGAAACGGCTTGAGGCAATTGAATCACTGGAGGAACTGGGTGCCGGTTTCACGCTTGCCACCCACGATCTGGAAATCCGCGGTGCGGGTGAATTATTGGGAGAAGAACAAAGCGGTCAGATTCACGAAGTCGGCTTCACGCTTTATACCGAATTGCTGGAGCGCGCGGTACGTGCGCTGAAGGAAGGCTGCAAGGTGGATCTGGACGCGCCGCTGGAGCACGGCCCGGAGATTGACCTGCACATGTCGGCATTGCTGCCCGCCGGTTACATCGGCGATGTGCATCTGCGCCTGACGCTGTACAAGCGTGTTGCCAGCACCAAGAACCTGGATGAGCTGCACGAACTGCAAGTGGAAATGATTGACCGCTTCGGCCTGTTGCCCGTGCCTGCCAAGACCCTGTTCCGCATCGCCGAACTCAAGCTCAAGGCGGCGCCGCTGGGCGTGCGCAAGATCGAGGCTGGCCCACTGGGCGGACGCATCAGCTTCAGCGACACCACCAGCGTAGACCCCGCCGTGGTCATCCGCATGATTCAGCAGCAGCCGCAGCACTATAAACTGGATGGCAGCAACCGCCTGCGCTTCATGCTGGAGCTGGATGATCCGGAGCGGCGTATCAACAGCGTGGACGTACTGCTGGATACGCTCACCAGGAAGACAGCAGCGGCCGCATAATTATGATGAAATCTCAATTTGAGAGTGGCAGTATTGCGGGAGCGACAGCCGCTTTGTGGGAGCGGCGATATTCGCCGCGATGCTCTTGAACCGAGACCGGGCTGCTCCAATTACAGAGGATCGACATGTGAAACTTCTACAAACTATTTTATTGATTGCCACACTGCTGCTATCACCCTTCTACGCGGTAGCCGCGGACGCTCCTGCGGCCAATGCCCCCGCACCCAACTGGTATGACGTGGAGCTCATCGTGTTCCGCAATGCCGATCCACAGGCGGGTTCACTGGAAACCTGGCCGGCCAATCCGGGCACACCTGACTGGGACAGCGCAGTGCCGATGTCCGCTGCCGGCAGCACCCTGCCCTACATGCAACTGCCTTCGGCCAGTTCCCGCATGGATTCCGCTTGGCGCAAACTGCAACGCTCTTCCGAGTATCAGCCGCTGCTGCACACCGCCTGGGCACAGCCGGCCATTGACCGCGCCAGCGCGCTGTTTGTGCGTATCGGCGAACCACCGGCAACCGCACCGGCTGCAACCACCGCACCGCCGGCTGCCACGGCAGATACCGGCACGCCGGTTTACGGCATCGCCAAGCTCAGCACCACCGGACTCTACCTGCACTTCGATCTTGATCTGGTGTATTGCGGACCACCCGCCAAGCGCGTCATTCCATCGTCTCCACCGGCGGCTTCAACGGCGCCAAGCACCGCCAGCATGCAGCCTGCGCAACCAGCTACCGCAGCAATTACCACGCCTGCCTGTCAGCCCTATCGGCTCAAACAGGATCGCAAATTGGATGCCGGCAAGATTAACTATTTTGATAATCCGATGTTCGGGGTGCTGGTACTGGTTACGCCACGCGTAAAATGACTTGTATATTCTTCAGACGGCATATGTGAGTTTTACTGAACCTTCGAGTTCTTCGTCACCCCCGCGAAAGCGGGGGTCCAGAGATTTGATTTTCCTTGGTGCGCAAATAATCGCCGGCATCATTTGCAGTTTGCTCTTGGCAGCCGGCTGCGCCACCTCGAATACCTCAAGCAGACTGACGACAGGTCAAACTAATCCCGCACCCAAGACTACCGCGGATGAAGAACAGATCTGGGTTCTGGATTCCGGCTGGTATACGGGACTGGTCCTGTCGCGAGCCGAGCTGGATCCTTCGCTTACTCGCTTGTTGCAAACCATCCCTACAGGCAAATATTTTATGTTTGGTTGGGGCAACCGCCGATTTTACATGGCACCCAACCCCAGCCTGGGCATGGACATCGCGGCGCTGTTTCCCTCGCGCAGCGTGGTGTTGGTCGAGACCTGCGACACTCCGCCGCGCGACTGCTATTCAAGCGCCGTGAAGCTCCGCGTGGTGTCAGTTTCACGAGCCGGGCTACAGCGCCTCGATGATTATCTGGCTCATTCTCTGCAAAATGGTGCACACGCTCAGCTCGAACCGCTCGCACCGGGACCGGATGCGGACAGCGAGTTCTATGCTTCGGGACTGAGCTATGACGCTTTCCACACCTGCAACACCTGGACCGCCGAGGCGCTACACGTCGCCGGCCTGCCGGTGGATTATCACGGCGTAATTTTCGCCAATCAGCTCTGGCGGAAATTGAAGTAGGGCTTGCTCATACAGCAATATCACCTTGTGGGAGCGGTCGTCCCGACCGCGATTGTTTCTTGGAAAAGTCAGGAATCGCGGCGAGTATCGCCGCTCCAACAAGTAGAAGAAGATGATGTACAAGCGCTCAGCAGACTATTTTCTCTTTACACGTCCACGCTTTGGCTTCTCGGCCGCTGGTAGCAGTGTGGTGTATTTCTGGTAGAGATCAAAGAGAAAGGCCACGCGCTCGGCATCGGATTTGATATCCCTTTTGCCGTAAGCCGCATCTACGGCACGGTCCAGTGTCGTGTGGGCTTCACGCAACGCCGGTGGCATGGACAAGGGATCGTAGAGATCGGCCAGCGAAGCATTGGGAAACTGCTTGCGGGCATCCAATACACCTTGCGGGGGGTGTAAGAAAGTTTGTGTAAACGGTCAACCGGCAGGATACTGCCGCTACTCTATAAGGAGTGATTATGACCGTTTCCAACAAACCATTGCCAGCGGATCTGATTGACGGACTGCTGGCTGACTACAAAAAACCTGAGGATCTGTTGGGCGAACAGGGCCTGCTCAAGCAACTGACCAAAGCCATTGTGGAACGTGCCTTGCAGGCAGAGATGACCGAACATCTCGGTCATGACAAACACCAGCCGGTGGAGAACGAGGCCGGCAATACCCGCAACGGACGCAGTCAGAAGACCTTAAAAGGCGACTTTGGTGCTTTGCCGATTGAAATTCCCCGCGACCGCCACGGCACCTTTGAACCCCAGCTCGTTCCCAAACATCAGACTCGCTGGACCGGCTTTGATGACAATATCCTGTCGTTATATGCGCGGGGCATGACGGTGCGCGAGATCCAGGGACACCTGGAGGAGATGTACGGCACCGAGGTGTCACCGGCCTTGATCTCCTCGGTCACCGACGCGGTGCTGGATGAGGTCAAGGCTTGGCAGGCCCGACCGCTGGATGGGATATATCCCATCGTGTATCTCGATTGTATCCATGTCAAAGTGCGCGATGCTGGAACCGTGCGAGTGAAAGCCGTGTATCTCGCGCTCGGCATCAACCTGACCGGCGAGAAAGAGTTGCTGGGTCTGTGGATTGCCCAGACCGAAGGCGCCAAGTTCTGGCTGCAGGTGGTGACCGAACTCAAGAACCGGGGCGTGCAGGATATCTTCATTGCCTGCGTCGATGGCCTCAAAGGCTTCCCGGAAGCGATCGAAACCGTGTTCCCCAAGACCGACGTGCAGCTGTGCATAGTGCACCTGGTGCGCCACAGTCTGAATTACGTGAGCTGGAAGTTACGCAAACAGATCGCCGAAGATCTGAAAGCCATCTACAGCGCCGCCACGGCGGAAGAAGCCGAAGTCCGGCTCACGGAGTTTGAACACACCTGGGACGCGACCCATGCGCCCATCGCTCAGTCCTGGCGGCGCAACTGGACCCGCATCATCCCGTTCTTTGCCTACCCACCGGAGATCCGCAAAGTGATCTACACCACCAACGCCATCGAGTCGGTCAACATGAGCCTGCGGAAGATTACCAAGAACCGCGGTTCATTCCCGAGTGACGAGGCATTAATTAAGCTGTTTTATCTGGCGCTGCGTAATATCAGCAAGAGATGGACCATGCCGCTCCGGGACTGGAAAGCGGCACTGAATCGATTTACCATCCAGTATGATGAACGCATGCCATCACACTAACCAGGATCAACCATCAACCCGTTTACACAAAATCTAGGACACCCTC
>JBOIBD010000092.1:0-9168 GCA_050739415.1 Gammaproteobacteria bacterium
GATCTTCTCGGAATTCGCGTGCTGCGACTTGTTGTTCCAGGTCCCGGTGCGTCGCCGAGATGATGCGCACATTCACTGCGACCGGATGGTTCGCACCGACCGGGCGGACCTCCTTTTCCTGCAACGTACGCAGTAATTTCACCTGGAAACTCAAGGGCATATCACCGATCTCATCCAGGAACAAGGTGCCACCGTCTGCAGCCTGGAAGAGTCCGCGCCGATCGGCGGTAGCGCCGGTGAATGCACCTTTGCTGTAGCCGAACAACTCGGATTCGAGAAGATTCTCGGGGATAGCCGCACAATTCACGGCCACGAAAGGTTTGTCAGCTCTGGAACTGGCTTTGTGAATGGCGCTGGCCAGCAGTTCCTTGCCAGTGCCGCTGTCGCCCTGGATGAGGACGGCTGCATCGCTCGCAGATACGAGTTTTGCCCGGCGTAGCAGGTCTTCGATCAGCAGGCTACGGGTGATGATACCGGCTCGCCATGTGGGGTCTGAATCCGCAACCTCGACTGCCTCGAAAGTAGCCGATATCCGCAAGGCGTCATCCACCCATTTCAACAGTGTTTTGCTGTCAAAGGGTTTGGTGAGATAGGCGAACACACCGTTGTGGGTGGCGTTAACGGCATCCGGGATCGTACCGTGAGCGGTGAGGATGATTACCGGCAGGGTTTGATCGCGTCGTCGTATGTTGTTGAACAAGGTTATGCCGTCCATGCCGCCCATGCGCAGATCGGTGATCACCACCTGCGGCCGGAACAGCGGTAATTGCACCAGTGCTTGTTCACCGCTGCCCACGGTTTGGACTTCGTGGCCCGCCGATGTCAGCCGCATTACCAATAGGCGCAATAGATTCGGGTCATCATCCACTACCAGGATACGTCCCTTTGTGGCCATAGCTGAGCTTGCTGTCGCGGTCATGGCATGCCCGGGGGTGTGGCAGAAACATTAGATGCGGCCGCGGCAGGCGGTGTCACGATGGGTTTGTCGCGGCTGTTCATGGCTTTTTCGATGCTTTTCAAGGCGTCGAGTTGTTGTTGAAGATGATTCTTTTGCGTTTGTTCCGACGCCAGTTGCTGCGTAAGAGTTTGTATTTTGTTTGCATTAGCCTGGCGGGTCTTAATAACACCCAACATCAGTACCGCCAAACTCTTGAAACCCGGCCCAGCCGTATCCCAGTTGTATCTGGATAACAATGCGACTGCATGGGCATCGTTGCCCGCGGGTTCCGGCAATAGAGCATCCAGCAATGCGAGGCGCATGCGATCCTCGGGAAACTGTGTCAGTTTCAGTTGGGCCGCCAGTTTTTGTTGTGCTACCGCTTGGGCCGCAGGAGGTTCACTCAAGATGCTATTGACATAGTCCAGCACCTGGGCGATCTGATTGCTGGTTGGTTCAGGTACCAGTACTACATCCGGTCGTGTGGAATGCGGAAGACAGCCGGTCATGGTTGTGATGACCAGCGTCATGAACACAAGCATCAAGAAACGCGCTTTTATGTGCATTCAAACTCCCAGGTGTGTTGCTGGCAAGGCCACGCGGAAGTGTGCACCTTTCTGTTGCTCGATGATTTCAATGACGCCGTGATGGATGCGCATATATTCGCGGGCGATAGACAAACCCAAGCCCGTGCCTTTCACATAGCCGGTATTACTGTCTCGGCCTTGATAAAAAGCGTCAAAAACTTTTTCCTTCTCGTCCGGTCGGATGCCTGGGCCTTCGTCCTGGACATTGAGTACAGCCTGACCACCCTTGACCTTGAGCAGCAGACGGATCGTGCCACCTGCCGGAGAGTATTTAATGGCGTTTGACAGCAGGTTATCCACCACGATACGGAGTTTTTCCTCATCGGCAAGCACGGTGGCTTCGTGCAGTCGCGCATCAATTTTGATGTGTTTGGCTTTAATGGCTATCTTTTGTTCCTCCACGACCCTGGACACTATTGTATTGAATTTTACCGGTTGGTCTTCGTGGAAGGACTTGGTTCCTTGGACAGTGCTGAAACTCAGCAAATCCTCGATGCGTTTTTGGAGTTGCAGGCTGTTTTGCTGCAGGATCTGTGCAACCTCCAGTTGTTCGGTATTGAGTGGTCCTACCACCTGGTCGGTCATCAGTTGCGTGCCTTCCCGGATGTTCGTCAACGGCGTCTTGAGTTCATGAGAGATGTGTTGGAGGAAATGCACGCGATGCTCTTCCAATTCGAGCAATCGGGTGCGTAACCAGTCCAGGCGTAAGCCAAGTTCCTTTAAATCCTGTGGGCCATTCACGGCGATAGGGCTGGAAAGTTCTCCCGCGCCCAGTCTTCGAATGGCCTGATCTATGGCGCGGATTGGGCGGGTGAGAAGCACGATGAGCAAGCCAGCGAGCAGAAAAACCGCCAGAATCAAAATGGCGGCGAGCCATTCCAGTTGCCGTTGCTGCAAACCTGCGGCAGTCTGCATGTTGTTGATTTCAGTATCGATGGACTGAGTCCCTTGGGCCAGGATGGCGCGGGCCAGGTTATTCAGATCTTCGAATTGCGTCAGCGCGATGCCTGAATCCGTGGAGTTCGGATCGTCTTTTGAGAAATTGTTGAACACCACTTGTTCGCGCGTACTGAGTTCGTTGAGTTTCTCGCGCGTCGCGTCATTGAGGTTCGAGCGGGCAAAATTCGTAGCGGTTTGTTGGAATTGCTGATGGCGCTCCACGTAAAGTTTGTATAGTGATGGGTCGTGCAGCACTCGGTATTGCAGAGCATTGCGCTCCATGTCCGGCAGTTCTTCGAGCAGCATACGGCTGTATTGCACGGTATTGGCGGCAGTCAGAACTGCCCGCTGTCCTTGTGTGTTCAGTTTCTGGATGGACAGGATTGCCATCGCCAATCCGAAGACAAGGGGCAACATCACTAGCGTGAAAGCAAACAGGATGCGTTTGCGTATGGAGCTGGACTGAAGTAATTTCACACTGCTGCTCCAAGCCTTGTGTGCCTGTCCGAAGTGGGGCAGGCCGCAGAAACAATCCACCATCAATCCTAATGTCCGGAATCTCGGAGCAGATCAGGTCCTGCGCCGGGCTATCCATACACTTCAAATATACAGCGTTCCCGGCCGCAACCCCACGGGCCGCAGCCGGGAACGCTGTCAAATGGCGTGATTAATGTCCCAAGCCGGGATTAATTACGTGGTGGTTGGGGCATCTGGCCCTGGGATTGTCCCATGGACCCGCACTTGGATTGCTGCCAAGCCGCGTACTCCGACTCGCTCAGTTTGCCGTTATGGTTGGTATCGGCTTTCTTGAAGGCCGCCTCCAGACCAGGAACCTTTTTGGCCTCTTTCTTGCTGATATAGCCTTCGTGCTTGGTATCTACTTTCGCGAAGTCCGGATACTTGCTGGTGCAGGCGTTCGGATCCGTGTGTGCCGGCTGGTTCATGGCCGGGGGCGTTTGCATGTTGGGTTGGGGTTTGTTCTGCGGCGCTGCGGCAAAGGCGGTGCCCAGGCCGAGAGCGAGCAGGGTAGTGATTGATGCTGCGATTGCGGTTTTCATACTTGCCTCCTGAGGGTTCATAGGTGATTGATACACGAGCACGATGGTTTCATCGTCTCTACTCGTTATAGAGCAATTGCCGTGCCAGAACAAAAAAAACTTTGTTTTACAAAGAGTTGCAGACCTCTGTAGTTTTGAATGGGCTTCTCCAAGTTATTTGAACCGTAAAAGCGTCGCCAGGATGCGACAGATATGCTGGCAGATATCTGTAAGTATCTGAATAGCATTGGATTACCTTTGTCGGGGCTCGAAGACAGTGAGAGTTGAGGCGAGGCAACAGCCACGGTTGTTAGTATCAAAATCCCCGGCCGGACGCAGGCCGGGGACGTGGCTTCGTCAAGATTCAACCTGATTTTTAGAGCCTCACGGGTGCCATTCCCTTTACTCGGCAATTACAGAGAGGGTGGCGGCGGTATTTGCGCGGTTGCAGACGCGGGTGCGGATTGCATAGCGTGAGGTGCCGCAGGTTGACTCGCTGGTGCGGGCGCCGGCTGGGTCGTGGACGAGGGTGCCTGTGTGGCCTGCTGGCCGGGTGAATGACTGGCACAGCCGGCTGTCAGACCAAGACCGAGCAATAGTAGCGTTGTCAGGATGGGTGTGGATGCAAATTTCATGATGATCTCCTTGATGGTAGTGGGTTGCTTCAAAACCGACTTTTTCTCAGCTAGTTATCGCCTCGGCCATGGACGGGCCGGAAAAGTCGTCGTCAATGACCTGCGTCGCATAGTCCGCGCCCAATTGCAGCGCTTGTTCCGGCGACGCACACATACCGCCCGGATAACAACGCATGGCAAGTTTGCGATGTGTGGCGCCCGTAAAGCGCATGATTACCACCGCTGCCGCATAGCAAATGCGTTTTCCGGCATTCGCTTTGCCAGCAATAACTTCGCGGGGAAAGACCTTTACGACAAAACCCTTGTAGCCGAAGATTTTATGAGTCATGGTAATTCTCCTGTTTACGGACAAGTATTAGATCGGCGGCGGCATCGTCTGGGTATCACCCGGTGTCGCAGGTTGGTGTGTGGTGGGCGTGGGCGTCTGCCGGGTAGTGGATGCAGGTGCCCGTTGGGTTGCTGGTGTCGGAGCCTGCTGAGTGGTGGTCGCGGGCGTCGCTTGCTGATCATTTTGCTGATTTCCGCCTGTGCAGGCGCTCAGGCCGCTAAGAATCAGCATGGCCGTCAAAATTGTGGCAAGTGTGGTTTTCATGAGTACCTCCTGATGCAATGACTGTGAAATAGGTCTCGAGAGCGGTTTCCTGTCGTTCTCGCTTTTATTCGGTGCAAATCGCGTGCCAGGAACAAAGTTATGAGTCTTTACAAGGGCTTTGACCAGGGTGTCGGTATGCCTGTTACGGATCGGTCGATTCTAAATACGGAAACTGTCGTCGCAAGGTGACGCTTCTTTATCTGTGAATACGTAAGGTTTTGATTTGAAACGAAAACACATAGTCGGTGTTCTGAGACAGCCACTTCATGAGTGCAATTTGAACTGGATGGGTACCTTGAAAGTCTTGCGCAGGCTGTGATCTTTTCTGGGGAAGGGTGGGAAATGTACGCGGTGAATAAGACGTCTCACCGCCTGGTCAAAGATCGGCTGGCCGGATGATTGTTCGATGCTGAACGCAAGCACCGTACCATCGCGATTAAGGACGAACGAGATCACCACGGTGCCTTCATCTCCTGCCATCAGTGCCTCGCGCGGGTAGCGCTTATTCGCTTCCAGGATGGCGCTGACAATCTGTGCATAGGCAGCTTCCTGGGGTGTAGTCTGCGGCTGTGCAGGCTGTGGCGGGGATGGCACCGGGATACTCTTGGGCGGGGGCGTAGTGATATCCGCCTGTGCCGCTTGGGTCGCGATCGCCTGTGGTGGCGGTTGTGGCACCGGCGGCGTTGGTGTCGGTTGCGGCTGCTGTGGTTGCGGTGGTGAGGGTGGTTGCGGCGGCGGTGTGACCATCACGGCGATGGCATTTGCCAAAGAAGCGTCGGCAGGCGGCAGGTGCATCGCGGGGTGGTAATAGTAGGCGACCAGGATAATGAGGCCGATCACGGCCACATGGATGCCAACAGAAATCTCGAGGCTGTTGCTGAACCGGGTCATGACTTAGCCCGGCGGTGTGCCTGACTGAGTATTCGGCGTCTGCGTATTTGACTGCGCGCCCGGCGATTCACTTGCCTGCTTGCTGATCAACGAGATTTTGTAAAAGCCGGATTGGCCGACCTCGCCCAGCAAGGCCATCACGCGTCCGTACGGAATTGCTTTATCAGCGCGCACGTACACGATCTGATCGGGGTCCTGGCCGGCGAGTGCGGCAAGTTTGCCGGGCAGATCCACTGCCGCCACAGGCTTGCCGCCGAGATAGTACTGACCTTTTGCATCCAGGCTCACGATCAGCGGTTGCTTGGGTTTACCCAGTTCCGCGGCGCTGGTTTTGGGAAGCTCGATAGGTAACTGCGCCATCATCAAAGGTGCGGTAATCATGAAGATGATGAGCAGCACCAGCATGACG
This sequence comes from Gammaproteobacteria bacterium, assembly GCA_050739415.1. Lineage (GTDB taxonomy): Bacteria > Pseudomonadota > Gammaproteobacteria > Natronospirales > REEB76 > REEB76. Next base: position 6,028 of record JBOIBD010000092.1, read on the forward strand.
TCGACTAGCGGCGTCACGTTGATTTCAGCCATGGGGTGATAACCAGACTGCTCGTCGTCAGTTGACGCGCCGCGTATAAGGCTCATGCTCATGTTAACCAGCCTCCCCACGGATGCCTTTGACCAGCAGGCCTCCGCAGGTGCTGATTAGCGTCTGCAAGCGTCCAGCGTAATACCCCATCTCCGTGACGAATTTGTTGTAACCGATGACGGCGGGTATCGCCGCTGCCAAACCTGCGGCGGTGCCGATGAGCGCTTGAGCAATGCCCGGTGCCACCACGGCGAGGCTGGTGTCGTGGGCCTGCGCGATGGCCGTGAAGGCATTCATGATTCCCCAGACCGTGCCGAACAAACCGATGAATACCGCGACCGAACCAACCGTTGCCAGGATCGGCAGGCGTTTCTGGATACGGCGCATTTCGCGACTCAAGGCATTGCGCATGCTCCGCTCGATGCGTTCGCGCTCCTCGAATTCGGACTCCGGCGTTGTTGATCCTGACGGCGATCGTGCTTCTCGTACACCTGCCTGGATCAGTAAGGCTGCGGGATGTGTTTCGTTCCCGCTGATCTCATCGGGCGCCTCACCATTCTCGATGGCGGCTTCCAGTTTGCTGACTGCGCGCTTGGCGCGCCACAGCTCGATAGCTTTTTGCACCATGACGGCCCAGCTCCAGATGGAAAATACCAGCAGTACCAACAAGACCACTTGGACGATGGGATCGGCATGCAGAATCAGCTGACCCAGCGAGAGATTGGGCGGATTGATGATGTTGTTGATATCGGGATTGACTGGGGCGTTCATCTGGAATCCTCCGTTGCGTATTGGGCCGCTGGTTCGGCGCGCTGCTGTCAGTTATTTATATCGGGCGCACTGAAAGGAAGTTGCTCAGGTTTTCATACAGAATCTCTTCATCAATGACACGTGCCGCGAATTTCCTGCCATAACGGATAGCACGCTCCGGTGTGACTGATATCCTGTCCGGATGCAGGTATTTTTCGTGGTAGTTGTGCTCGCCTTGCATGCCACGCGAAATTGCCACTGAAGCCGCATGCCAACTCAAATGTCTTTTGGAATCATGACTGCCCGGAAATGTCTCGTGTGTAATCACCTTGATGGTGAATCCTCTGTGTTTGAAGCTTTGTTGAGTCATGCTGAATCTCCGGTTTTTGGTGGAACACACGCTGGCGACTTTGGGGCCTGGGGTTTTTGCCGGCTATGATTCCGCGCCTGCTTCCAGGCCGCTTCGTTTTGACTCTCAATCAACGAATCGTGATTTGTGGGACTTTCATGCTTGCAGGCCGGTGATTTTTGGGATTTGGCTTTTGCCGGTGCGGAATGGGTCTTGGGGGTCGGCGGTGGCGTGGGTTTTGTAGCCGCGGGTGGCACTGCAGTGGGATGCGGTGCTGGCGCGGTCTGCGCTTCGACGATCCCGAATCCAGATAGCAGTAGCGCCGCTATAATTGCTGTGTATACAAGTTTCATGGTGCCTCCTCGAAAGTGTTTGGATGACCAAACACATTGCGTTCACAATCTCTGCTAGTTATAGAGCAAATGCCGTGCCAGGCCTGCGATGCTGTGTGATAACAAGGTGTTGTGAAGGTATCGATCGGTTTTGACAACGCACCGGCAGCAAAGAACCGTCGCCACATAGCGACAGATTTGATGATGAGGTTTGTTAAGTGATTGAATCGGAGCGGATTTTTGACTGTCTGCACCAAGAGACAGTCGAGGACGACAGCTGATCAGGAAAGTATTCACGTTCAAACCGCAGCTGACAGCATTCAGCAGAGATTCAGAATTCCTTCATTCGCCCACATTCGATAGAGATAAATTAGACAGCTTGCCCAGTGCGTTGCTGCGGATCATGTCGCGGATGTTTTCGATGTATGCATCCCCGGTGATGGAATACCGATTGAGTGCACCTGCGAGCGCCAGGGCATCCAGCGGTCTGCCGCTGGCGCGCATCTGCGCGCGCATGTTGCGGAAATCCACGTACGCGAAACCGATGTTGATGTTGTGCAGATACGCGCGTACCGAGGTTTGTACATTGGGATAGACGCGCACCAGGTGATTGGCATCGCCGGGGCGGTTGACCGGTACGCTGCCTTGATCCGCATCCCAGGTCCAGATACCGAACAGGTTGTTGCCCTCCAAGGCAAAGCGCGAGGTGCCCCAGCCACTCTCCTGCGCAGCTTGGGCCAACACCAACGCCACCGGCACGATGTCCACCCGGTTGAGCAGGGTATCGCGTACTTTTGGGTCGTTGAGATCACCCGTGACTTTGAATTGATCGGCGATGGCCGCTACTTCCTGACCGGCGTCCGATTGGGCGTCGATCGTACCCTGGCCGAACTCGTGCAGCAGGAATACCCGTTGGTTCCAGATGCGCAGGTTTTCGGCCAGCACGATGGGCAGCAGCGCCCGGAAGAATACGCTTTTTTTTTCGTCCTGATTCAGCGTATCGAGACCGTAGGGCAGGCTTTCAATGGCGTAGGGAGGCACTGCGTCCTGAGGTGGCCAGGAATAATCCTCACTCGAAAACATGTTTTCAAGCGCCGCGGCGGACGGTGGCTTGATCGGGATGAGTTCTGTTTGCGCGATGAGCGGTGTCACGGCGGAGGGTGCATGTCCGTGGTGCCAGACGATGAAGCCCGCCACCAGGAAGGGGATCACGGAAAGCAGGGTGTAGCCAAAGAACCGGCCGATGCGGCCGATGCGAGAGGGCTGGGGCTGGTTGCTGGGCTCGCCTCGGATGATCCGCTCCTCGCTCCATGACGGGCGAAATCTAGTCCATGTTCGGCCCGAAGGGAACCCCTGCGGCTGTCTGGCCAGATTGGCGCCAGATCGCCTGGTTCAGGCGCCCGAATCGTGGACCGCGTGTGTGGCCATTGCTTGAGGCAAAGGCACATGCCGTTCATCCTGCATTCCTATCCGCATATCGGAGGTGGCTGGACCACATCATGGACCTCCGCTAGATATACGGTTAGTTGGTGGAACCAATCGCAGTGACTGATACGGGAGTGGCGATGAAAAGCAACAGAAACCGGTTTTTGGTCCATGCAGCCCTGCTCGCGAATCTTGTGGCTGTCGGCGGCTGCGGCGACTGACTCCCCAGCTCGGATACGGTCCCAGACCTCAGCC
>JBOIBD010000093.1:0-9105 GCA_050739415.1 Gammaproteobacteria bacterium
GATTCCCGCGTTGTACAGCGGATTGTTTTCCAACACCACAACGGCCGCTTCCACCGCATCCAGTGCACTGCCATTATTCTTGAGAATCGCATATCCAGCTTCGGCCGCCGCGCGGCAGCCTGACAGACGCGCATCCACGCTATCCGGTGCAATCTCTCCGGCGCCGCCGTGGACGATGATGGCAAAGATCATAGAGATACTGCTTTTTTCAGGAGCAATTGTTTTGGGGAGGGGTCATCCCGGCCGCGCGCCAAAGAAACCGCAATGAATCGCGGCGAGTATCGCCGCTCCCACACTTATCCAGTTTATTCGCCTTTGAATATCTTCACCACGACATGACCTTGGATATCGATCCAGCCGCGGTACATTCCGGAAGTATTGAACGCAGTTACGATGTTGCCGCTGCGATCCAGGGCAATCAGACCGCCGCTGTTCTTGCCGCCAAACTTCACCAGCTTGTTGTAGATTTCATAATTCACGGCTTTCTTGAGCGGCCAACCTTTGTACTCCATCAAATCAGACACGTCCTTGGTGAGATTCAAGCGCATGTAGTACTCACCGATCCCGGTGCCCGATTCACCGCAGGTCAGGTTATTCGCGTAGGTGCCGTCGCCGACGATCGGTGAATCTCCCACGCGCCCATCCATCTTGTTGGTCAATCCACCAGTCGAAGTACCCGCGGCGATATTGCCGTAGCGGTCCAGCGCCACCGCGCCCACCGTGCCGAACCCGTATGCCCTGGTGCCGGGATATTGTTCCTCAGCAGCGGTGGTCTTGTCGCCTTCCTGTTTGAGTGCGCGTTGCAATGCGTCCCAGCGCTGCTTGGTATAAAAATAGCTCGCCGGCATCAGTTCCACGCCCTGGCTCAAGGCGAACTTTTCAGCGCCGTCCGACACCAGCAACACATGTGGCGTTTTCTCCATGACAAGGCGCGCGAGTGCGATGGGATTCTTGATGTGCTGTACGTCCGCCACGGCGCCGGCTTTCAGATTGCTACCGTCCATGATGGCGGCATCCATCTCATTTTTGCCATCATGGGTGAACACCGCGCCCTTGCCCGCATTGAACAATGGCGAGTCCTCCATCACCTCGATTGCGGCCTGCACCGCATCAATGCTGGCTCCACCTTTCTTGAGCACTCCATAGCCCGTGGTCAGCGCTTTGCGCAATACAGAACGGTATTCAGCTTCCAGCGCAGGCGTCATGTCCTTGGGACTGATGGTACCGGCGCCGCCGTGAATGACGATGGCGATGGGATGCGCAGCGGTTGCCGGTGTACCGGCAGCGAAAGCACCGCCCACGAACAAGGAGAGCCCAAGAAAGAACATGAATTTGAATGGAGACATGCTCAAGCCTCGCTGTGACCGTACAAGCGGTGAAGCTCAGAGTTTACTGCGAAACTCGCACGTCTGCTTTACCCTTTCGCAGGAGCGGCTAAATTGTGGGAGCGAGATATTTTTTGTGGAGCGGCGGTCCCCGCCGCGATAGTTTTCGATCTCGTCAACGGACCCACGCTATTCCCCTGCGATGGTCATCTCATTAACCAGAACTGAACCGGTGCGGATGCCGCCACGCACATCCACATCGCTACCCACAGCGACGATGTTGCGATACATATTCTTGAGATTCCCAGCGACAGTGATTTCCTCGACCGGATACGCAATCTTGCCGTTCTCCACCCAGAAGCCCGTCGCGCCGCGGGAATAATCCCCGGTGACGCCGTTGACACCCATACCCATGAGTTCGGTGACTACCAGACCCGTGTGCATCTGCTGCAGCAAGCCCGCGAAATCCAGCGTACCGGATTTGACGATGAGATTGTGCACGCCGCCGGCGTGACCGGTGGTCTGCAAACCGAGTTTGCGCGCCGAATAACTGCTCAATAGATAATGCTGCAATACGCCCGCATCCAGCAGTTCGCGGTCGCGCGTGGCTACACCTTCGTTGTCGAAAGCGGTGCTCGCCAAGGCCTTTTTCAGACGCGGGCGCTCGGACATCTGCACGAAATCCGGAAAGATTTTTTCGCCTGCGGAGTTCAGTAGAAATGAAGCCTCACGATACTGGGCACCGCCACGAATCGCACCAAGGAAATGGCCGATCAGGCCACGGGCCATGTCCGGTGTGAACAATACCGGCGATTGACGTGTGTCAAGTTTGCGTGCACCGAGACGCGCAACGGTGCGTTCAGCCGCCTTGCGGCCCACCACCTCTGCCGATTCCAGCTCCTTGGGATCACGCGCGGCGGTATACCAGTAATCCCGCTGCATGCTTTCGCCGGCATGGCCCACTACCGCGCAGGTTAAACTGTGACTGGTGCTTTCGTAACCACCTATGAAACCGTGACTGTTGCCATACACGCGCAAGCCCTGGTGTGACGTTACCGTGGCACCTTCGGAATTTTGGATACGTGGGTCGAACGCGCGCGCCACATCCTCGCACTGCCTCGCAATCTCAATGGCCTGTTCCGGTTCCAACGCCCAAGGATAGTAGAGATCCAGATCGGGTATGTCTTTCGCCATGAGCGCGGCATCCGCGAGACCGGCGCAGGCATCCTCGGCGGTGTAACGTGCGATGCTGCACGCGGCGCGTACGCTTTCGCTGACAGCGGCTCGCGACAAGTCGGTAGTACTGGCAGAACCCTTGCGTGTGCCGAAATACACCGTGACGCCGAGGCCGCGATCGCGCTGGTACTCAAGAGTCTCCACTTCGCTCAGGCGCACATTGAGCGTAAGACCGGACTCGATGTTGACACCCGCTTCCGCCTGACTCGCGCCCTGGGTTCGTGCCTCTTTCAGCACCCATTCCACCTGTGCATCGAGGTCGGCGCGGGAATAGCTCGTAGTATCATGTTGGGCGCGCGCGTGCATGCTGTGTCCGTATCGACAGAAAAGGTTGCGTATTGTAAGCCCATGAGCACTGATGACCACATTCCGGCAGGTCCAAGTCGTTCGCAATTAAAGCGCGAAGTGGAAGCGTTGCAGAAACTCGGTGAGGAACTGGTAAAGCTGCCTGAGAGCCAGCTCGCTGCGTTGCCACTGCCAGATACCTTGCGCGATGCGGTGCACATGGCGCGGCGCATCAACAGTCATGGCGCGCTGAAACGCCAGCGCCAGTACATCGGCCGATTGATGCGCGAGATTGATCCCGAGCCTATCCGCGCCAAACTGGACACGCTCCGCAATGCCGATAACGCTGCCAAATCGCGTTTCAAGCACACCGAACGCTGGCGCGACCGTCTGATCGCCGAGGGCGACGCGGCGCTGGCCGAGTTCCTGACCCAGTACCCACAGGTCGACCGCCAGCAACTGCGGCAACTGATGCGTGCCGCAATCCAGGAAAATGAATCGGAACAGTCACCGCACTATGCCCGTGAGCTATTCCGCTATATCCAAAGCTTGGCCTGAAAGCCCTTGAGAACATGTTTTTCCAATTATCCCCAACGGGTAGAATAGGCAAATGAAAGCACTCGTCGGCATCATCATGGGCTCCAAATCCGATTGGGACACATTGGAACACACTGCAAAAACTCTGGGCCAACTCGGCATCCCCTACGAGCAACGCGTGGTCTCGGCGCATCGCACACCCGACCTACTGTTCGAATACGCCACATCTGCTTCCAAACGCGGACTGGAAGTCATCATCGCCGGTGCCGGTGGCGCCGCGCACTTGCCTGGCATGACGGCCGCCAAGACGTCGCTGCCGGTGTTGGGCGTGCCGGTGAAATCCAAGGCGCTCAAGGGCGTGGATTCGCTACTCTCCATCCTGCAGATGCCGGCTGGCGTGCCGGTGGGTACACTCGCCATCGGTGAAGCCGGCGCGGTGAACGCGGCGCTGCTCGCCGCTGCCATTCTCGGCAACAAATATCCAGACATCCGCAAGCGATTGGAAAAGTACCGCAGCAACCAGACCAAAGCAGTGCTGGCCAAACCCGATCCAGCCAAATAACTTTCCTACTGGGGCAATCCTTTCTCAGCCGATGCACTGTTATTTCTTTTGGTGACGCATGATGAATCGTCAGAAATCCGCGCCTTCCACCGGCATCAACACTATAGGCATCGTGGGTGCCGGACAGTTGGGGCGCATGTTGGCGCTGGCCGGCTATCCGCTGGGATTCAAGTTCGTGTTCCTGGACAAGAGCGCCGATGCGCCAGGTGCACAGGTGGGCGAGATCATGCTCGGCGGATTCGACGACCCAAAGTCACTTGCGCAACTCGCCGAGGCTGTGGACCTGCTCACCTATGATGTGGAAAACGTGCCCGTCGAGGCACTCGGCGATATTCCAAAACAGAAAACTTTCTTGCCGCCGGTCGCGGCGCTAGCCACCGGGCAGGATCGTCTGTCGGAAAAAAATCTATTCCGTGAACTGAAAATCCCCACGCCAAAGTTTTGTCCGGTGGAAATCATGCCGGATCTTGAACAGGCCATCCAGACGATTGGGTATCCGGCAGTGCTCAAGACCCGGCGGCTCGGTTATGACGGCCGCGGTCAGCGCATTATCCACAGCCCCGCGGAACTGGGCAGCGCCTTCAATGCGCTGGGTGGTGTGCCGCTGATCCTGGAGGAATTCATTGCATTCGAGCGCGAGGTGTCGGTGATCGGTGTTCGCAACCGCGCCGGTGCAGTGGCCTTTTACCCCATCGCCGAAAACGTGCATAGCAATGGCATCCTGCGCTATTCCATCGCGCCTTACCCAGACCCGAATTTGCAAAAACGCGCGCAGACCTATGCGCGACGGGTCATGGATCATTTTGATTACGCCGGCGTGCTGACTATCGAATTCTTCGTCAAAGCCAGCAAGCTCATTGCTAACGAAACTGCGCCGCGGGTGCACAATTCCGGCCACTGGACCATCGAAGGTGCAGTCATTAGCCAGTTCGAGAACCACATCCGCGCGATCGCCGGCCTGCCGTTGGGCGATACTTCAGCACGCGGCTACGCGGCCATGGTGAATTTCATCGGCGATATGCCACCGCTAGAAAGCGTGCTCAAAATTCCCGGCGCGCATTACCACAATTATGGCAAACAGCCACGCCCGGGCCGCAAACTCGGTCATGCGACGTTGGTGTGTAAAACCCGCAAAGAACTCATGGCGCGGTTGAAGAACTTCCCTGGCATGGATTTCTGAAGCCTAAACCGTTCTATTTCGCTAGGCTCAATGACGGCCCTGGCTATGGCATTTTGATGAGGCCAGCTCCAAAGACTCGTCTTTTGAAATCCGATTACGCTAATTACGCAATACTATTGGTTAACTGACTCTGATATGGATGTTGGATCCAGCGATGCGCACAGGAAATGCAAACAACAATTGCTCTTAACATATGAACAGTCGAGCTGCCCGATCAGGTTGCATGGATCATTAAGCTTAATGGTGTTCGATTCCACCCGAATATCAGTGAGACCACTCTTGTGTAGTCACACAAGTAATCTGTTGAAGTACTTCAATATGGTGGCCAGGGGTGGGCGAGCCGGAGCCATGCGAAGCACTGCTTGGCACTGGCGAGCGCCAGTACAGGGGTTCGCCGCATGCGGCGAACGGGCCTACATGGACGTAGGCCCTGGACCGTAAGCGCGCACGATGCGCGGCGCAACGGTACTGGTTGGAAAAGGCCGCCAAGGATGGCGGCCATGGAACCACCGACTATATCGACGTTCGATTCCACCCTCACAGAACCGGTCACTTCAGCTAACCGATACAAGTGAAGTTGTTTGAACTTCAATTATGGTGGCCAGGGGTGGAATTGAACCACCGACACGCGGATTTTCAGTCCGCTGCTCTACCAACTGAGCTACCTGGCCTTTATTCTGCGTTAAACCGTGGCACGGATACGTCCCTGTGACGCCCCCAGCTCGGCATCGTGCCTCGCGTTCGGACGGACGCGAGCTGTGCTCGCGTTAAAGGCACCGCCCTCACCCAACTGAGCTACCTGGCCCTAGTGAAATAGTCTTAACCCTTCCCTGGTGTGCTGACCAGTCTCGACATCCGATCGCCATGGCGGAAGTGCAGCATGCAGGAGTAAGGATCTGCCTGCCCCCGCGGCTGTTTTCGACATCCTGCCTTCCGCAGCACTCGTGCATCCTGCACATCGTTCGCCGCATGCGTCCTCACCCAATTGAGCTACCTGCCGAAAGATGTATAAGGGCACCTAAAAGGGAGGCTATTAAACCGACCACGCGTCGGTGGGTCAAGAGCTTGGCCATGTTTTTTGACAGACCAGGACGCTACGACTAGGCTGTAAGCACGCTCTTTTGTCCCGTGCCCTCATGAACAGCGCTCCTCATCCTCGAACCGCCACGGTTCCCGACAGCCTTGCCTCACGCTACAAGCAGGTGCGCGACACAAGCGTTGACCTGTGCCGGACGCTCGCACCCGAAGACATGACAGTCCAGAGCATGCCAGATGCCAGTCCGGCAAAATGGCACCTGGCACACACTACCTGGTTTTTCGAAAAATTCTTGTTGATACCGCACCTCAATGGCTACCCGCCGTTCAATCCGGCATTTGATTATCTGTTCAATTCCTATTACTACACCGTCGGAACCATGTATCCGCGATTGCAACGTGGCCTGCTGTCGCGTCCGACGGTGGCAGAGATCATGTTGTATCGCGATCACGTAGACACTCACATAGCGCGATTGCTGGAACAGCAGAATACCAATGCAAAGTTCGGTTTTCTGATTACGCTCGGACTCAACCACGAGCAACAGCATCAGGAACTGCTACTCACCGATATTAAACACATGCTGGCGGCAAATCCGCTAAAACCTGTCTGGCGCAGACTGCCTGTATCGGCGTCCGCACCGGTACAACAGCTGAAATATATCTCCCGGCCTGAAGGTCTGGTTCAAATAGGCCACAATGGGTCAGATTTCTCGTTCGACAACGAGACACCGCGCCATCGCGTGTTCCTGCAGCGGCATGCCATGGCATCGCGGCTGGTCACCAACGGTGAATACCTAGAATTTATCCGTGCAGGCGGTTACAAAACGCCGGAACTCTGGCTTTCCGACGGTTGGACCACAATACAAAAGGAAAGCTGGATGCGGCCTTTATATTGGAATAAGGACATGACTGCCAAATTTACCCTGGGTGGTGAACGCGAACTGGATGTAAATACACCCGTATGTCACGTGAGTTACTACGAAGCGGATGCCTACGCACGCTGGGCCGGCGCACATCTGCCCACGGAAGCAGAATGGGAAACGTTCGCGGCCGACCATCCCGTTCAGGGGAATTTCGTGGAAAGCGGGCTGTTTCATCCACGCGTGGCGGGATCAGGCGATTTGCAGCTTTTCGGCGATGTCTGGGAATGGACGGCGAGCGCTTACAGCGCCTATCCGGGTTTCAAACCACTGGCTGGTTCGCTGGGTGAATACAACGGTAAATTCATGGTGAATCAGATGGTGCTGCGTGGCGGCTCCTGCGCCACGTCGGTCTCGCACATGCGTGCAAGCTACCGTAACTTTTTCTACCCACATCAGCGCTGGCAGTTTATGGGTATCCGCCTCGCCAAGGATGAATGACATGCAGATATCTCAAGCCCTGTCCGTTACTTTGCACGATTATCATCCGCGCACCGCCAACATGCGTGAGGAAGTACTTAGCGGATTGCGTGAACAACAAAAGATGCTATCTAGCAAATATTTATATGACGCCCGTGGATCGCGACTATTCGACGCCATCTGCGAACTGCCAGAGTATTACCCCACGCGTATCGAACTTGGAATCATGGAAGCGTACGTAGCTGATATGGCTGCCGCACTCGGACCACATGTACTGCTGGTGGAGCCTGGCAGTGGTAGCAGCCTCAAGACCCGCCTGCTGCTGGATCATCTGCCACAGCCCGCGGCATATGTACCGGTGGACATCTCCCGCACGCACCTGGTGAGTGCTGCAGACCGCTTGAGTCAACTCTATCCCGAATTGGAAATCCTGCCAGTATGTGCGGATTTCAGTCAGCCGTTCGCCATCCCGGTGCCGCGTCGGCGTGCCGCCCGCACTGCGATTTACTTCCCCGGTTCTACCATCGGTAATTTCGAACCGGCCGCCGCCATACGCCTGCTCAAACAACTGCGGCGTGTGGCGGGGGCGGAGAGCGGACTGCTCATCGGCGTGGATTTGCAAAAAGATACGGCGGTCCTCGAACGTGCCTACAATGATGCGGCCGGTGTCACTGCCGCTTTCAATCTCAACATGCTGCTGCACATCAACCGCGAGCTGAAGAGCGATTTCGATCTTAGCCGTTTCAGTCACCGGGCCGTGTACAACACAACCGAAGGCCGCATCGAGATGCACCTGGTGAGTCTCGACAACCAGTCCGTGGAGATCGCCGGCGAAGCTTTCCGTTTTCGTGAAGGCGAATACATCGTCACCGAATACAGCTATAAACACACGCTACCCGGTTTTGCCGCGCTGGCAAGCAAAGCGGGCCTTGCCGTGGAACAGGTATGGACCGACGACCGGCGCTGGTTCAGCGTGCAATATCTGACGGCGGCTTGAATTCGTTTCCGTCATTCCCGCGAAAGCGGGAACCCAGCTCTTGAATACTTTCTCCCTGCGGGAGAAGGTCGGGATGCAGGAGAATTTTGTGCGGTTACGCCGCAGCTATTTAAGACAGCGGGCTTCCGCTCCCGCACGGCAGGTCCCTTTCTTTGGACGCGCAAAGAAAGGGACGAAAGAAACGCGCCCCGAGGATGTCGCCGCTTCGCGGTCCCCTGCGCGCTTCCCTCGTTCGGGGCTTCGCAGACGGCACATCCCTGTGCCGCTGCGAAGGCTCGCCATCCTGGCTTCGCCCGCGTCGCGTCCCGATCTCACTCGGTCCAGTGCTCGGCGGCGTCCAAGGGGATCTTTAAGAGTATATCCAACGCCTTGTTGGCCTCAGCGAGCGCCTCACGCCACATTGGTTGATCTGCAATCTCGGTTGCTTTCAGCCCTGTCAGTCAAATAGACAGTGTGTACAACTCAAGCATCCGGCATCGCTAACTTCTAAGGAAACTCTGATTAATTCACGCTGTCATAGCCTACATCACTTAATGTTTTGGAGAGATGACAATGCGCGAGCAGCAAGCCACGTTTGCACAATCAGGATTTGAACAATACCGCAAACG
>JBOIBD010000094.1:0-8981 GCA_050739415.1 Gammaproteobacteria bacterium
CTAGTTTGCGTAATATCGCAGATCGCCTGTTGCGTAATGTGATGCTGCCGGATGGCGTGGGTGGATACGTTGGAGTAGATGTGCTGCTGCTCCGCGATGGCCGTCTCTATGTGCTCGCCATCCGTACTGTTGAAGGCGCAATCTTCGGCGGTGAGAAGCTGGACAGATGGACCGTTATCGGCCGGCACCGGCGTTTCAGTTTTCGCAACCCTCTACATCTTATGCAGGAACAGACCATGGCGGTACGCGAGCTGGTGCCCGAACTCACACTCGTGTCGCGAGTTGTATTCGCTGGACACGGTCATTTTCCAAAGGGTCGGCCAGACGCCGTGGAATTGTTGGAGGAGTTCGTTATACCGTTGCGTCGTCCGAAGAAATCCAAACCAGCGGTATTGGACCCGCAAATGGAAAAAATCTGGCAGCGCGTGTGCAAAGTGGCGGACGTACCGCCGGGCAAGGAAGTGCCGGAATTCAGCGCCAGAGTGCCAGATGCAACAGGGACGTGACTGCCGCAAAGACCAGCAGAGACGCGAGAGCAGCAGCGTGTCCATACCTCACCCCTCTCAACGCATCCGGTGTGAAAGCTTACTGCTCAATACTCCGCTCCGTTTGGATAGCAGGCAGGGGACTAACGACGCACATGATGATCAGCAATTACCTGCGCCACGCAGGCCGTGAGTTTCTTGGCCGTCGGCACGTGCAAAAATTCATTCGGGCCGTGCGCGTTGGCATGTGGTCCCAGCAGGCCCGTTACCAGGAACTGGGCCTTGGGGAATTTCTTGCCGAGCATGCCCATGAAGGGAATGCTGCCACCGGTGCCCATATACATGGCATCTTTCCCAAAAAACGCCTTCGAGGCCGTTTTCATGGAACGTTCTAGCCACGCCGCTACGGGTGGCGCATTCCATCCACCCATCGCCGGGTCGGGGGTAAATTTGACGCGTGCTCCGTAAGGCGGATCCTTTTCCAGCAAGTGTTTGACTTCGGTGGTCACCTTGCGCGCATCCGCGGTCGGCGGCAAGCGGAACGAGAGTTTCACGGCGGTGTGCGGTCTCAATACATTGCCGGCATTTTCGATAGCGGGCATGCCCTCAGCACCGATGATTGAAAGCGTTGCGCCCCAGGTATTTTCCGTCAGCAGCTTTTCCGGATCCGTGGATACCGGCCGCATGCCCTTCACGAATGGGAATTTGCCATACACGCTCTTGCCCAGCACTTGAGCGGCTTTGCGGATCTGGGTACGGCGCTGCGCAGGAATGGCCGGTTTCAGGCTTTTCACCTTGCTCGCGCCGGTGGTGCTGTTTTCGACGCGATCGAGCAGTCTGCGCAGAATTCGAAAACTCGACGGCACAATGGGGCTCGCGGCGCCGGAATGCACGCCCTCTGTGAGTACGTCCACCGCCAGCGTGCCGGTCAGGTTGCCGCGCAGCGAGGTCGTGCACCAGAGTTGATCATAATTACCGCACTCTGCATCAAGGCATACGACCAAACTCACTTTACCGAGGCGCGTACCCAACCGTGAAATATAAAACGGCAAGTCTAGGCTGCCGGATTCCTCGCAGCACTCGATGACGATGACGCAGCGTGCATGCGGAACCTGCTGTTCCTGTAGCGCACGGATTGCGGTGAGCGAGGAAAACACCGCATAGCCATCGTCAGCGCCACCGCGACCGTAAAGTTTGTCGCCGCGCGTCACAGGTGTCCAGGGATCCAGGCCTTGCGCCCAGCCGGTGAATTCCGGCTGCTTGTCGAGATGTCCATAGAGCAGCACCGTGTCATCGCGCTTGCCGGGTATTTCGATGAAGATTAGCGGTGTGCGGCCATTGCTGCGCATAATCTCGAGGCGCATGCCTGCTGCGGCGTTGCGCCGACACCAGTCCGTGGCAAGTTGGACCGCGCGCTCCATGTGCCCATGTTTTTGCCAGTCGTGGTCGAAGGCAACCGACTTGTTGGGGATGCGGATGTAATCCTGGAGCGTCGGAAGAATAGAATCATCCCAGGTATTATTCGCAAAACTTTTGATTTTCTCAATGTTCATCCGCGACTCCAGACAGTGGTATAAGAATTCGCACTATTTTAACTTAAGTGGGCGGCAGACCGAAGAAGCGCTGTGCGTTGGCGGTGGTTTCAGTCGCAAGCTGTGTGACTGGTTTGCCCACACACTTTGCCATCACTTCGCTGATATGCGCGAGGTAAACAGGTTCATTGCGATGGTGGGAGGGTCGTGGATGGATATCACGCGGCAACAGATACGGCGCATCGGTCTCCAGCATGAGCCGATCCGCGGGGATCAGTTTTACAAGTTCACGTAAATGACTGCCACGGCGCTCGTCGCAGATCCAACCAGTGATACCGATATAAAGATCCAATGCCAGGTAATCCTGCAATTCGGCTTCGGTGCCGGTGAAACAGTGTGCTACCGCGACGCTCAACTGCCGGCGATAGCGTTTTAGAATCGCCATGAAATCCGCATGTGCGTCCCGCTGATGCAGAAATACAGGCTTTCGGGTTTCAGCGGCCAGCTGCAACTGCGCTTCGAAGCAAGTCAGTTGTGCCGCATGTGGGGAGAAATTCCGAAAATAATCCAGCCCACATTCGCCCACGGCCACCACCTCGGAGTTAATGAGTAGGGTGCGTAACGCCTGCGGCGCATCGGCAGCAAAATCCTTGGCCTGGTGTGGATGCGTGCCCGCGGTGCAATACAGCGTACCGGGATATTCGCGGCACAAGGCCAATGCCGCACTGCTGTGCTCCAGATCACTACCAGTGACGATCATGGTAGAAACACCCATGTCTCTGGCCCTTGCAATCACATCCGCCCGGTCCAGATCGAAGCTGTCATGGGTGAGGTTGGCGCCGATATCAATAAGTACCGCAGGCATGGGTTTTTGTTCGTCTGACAGAGGCGCTCATGTTAGCTCTTAATTTGCCTTTTCAACTGGCACCAAGAGTATGCTATGGCCGCATTTGAAGGCCTTGGGGATTGAGCAGTGAACGACCACACGCAGGACGACGATAAAGACTTCGCTGCAGCGTTGGCTTTGGGCAAAACGGGCAAGAATCCTGAACTGACGGAACGCTCGGCCCAGTATCTGGACGAACAGATAGCACTATCCAAATCCCGCCGTGAGCAGGAACACGCTCATGCCGAGCGCGAAGCCGCGCTGCACGATCTGCATGCCGAAAACCTGAAACTCCAGAGTCAGGCGTTACGTGCCCAGCACAAGCAAATGCGCAGCCAGCGCCTGCACGACCGCTTGCACTCCGTGTATCAGGGCGTACTGAGTCTGATTGCCTTGGCGATATTGGGCGTCATTATCTACGCAGTAGTTTCGGCGGCCACAGACCAATCGGTGGTGGTAAATCAATTCCAGGTACCGCCATCGTTTGTCGCGGAAGGTAATAGCGGCACGGTGGTAGCCAGTGCATTCCTGGATCAGTTGCAATCCCTGCAGGCGGCCTCGCAAAGTTCGCAGGCGGCTAAGGCCTTGCAGGATGCCTGGAGCAACAACATCCAGTTACAGGTCCCCGATGTACATGTATCACTCGGCGATATTGGCCGCACGCTGCACAACTGGCTTGGCCATGAAATTAAAATCAACGGTAATGTGGTGCAGCAGGGCAACCAGATCATACTGACGGTGCGCGGCACCAACTTTGCAGCCAGAACCTTCAGCGGCAACCCTGTAGACTTGCCAAAGCTGCTGATCGGTGCCGCCGAGTATGTCTACGGCCAGGCCGAGCCCTATCTATTTTCCGTTTATCTTATAAACCAAGAGCGAGTACCGGAATCGATTGCGCTGATCAAGAGTGTGTACCCCAGAGCCTCGGACAAAGACCGTCCCTGGTTGCTGAATGGCTGGGGAGACGCGCTCGCTGTACTCAACCAGAACGCAGCAGCCGTGGATAAATTTGCGCAGGCCTTGCGCCTCGATCCACATTTCTGGATCGCTTACGGCAACCTGCAAAGTACGCAGATAATTCTTGGCCGGGAGGAAGCGGCCTACCAGACCGGCGTGCATTTGGAAAAGACGGCCCATCGCGGGTCTTGGTTCGCAGCTCGCATGCCGGGAATCTATTATCAACCGATAGACTACCTGCGCATGGACTTGCCAGCGACGCATCGTGATTTGCTGGCCGATGAGGCCGCCCACGGCGGACAGGGTTCACTGACTGGCCAAGATGCACCATTAGATGCCGAGATGCTGGCGCGCATGCATGCGAACACCCAAGCCGCTTTAATCTTGCAGACCTCGCCGGGCGCTGGCAGCAATCCCTACGTCATGGCGGAGACAGCGTTCGTGCAGGGGCTGATGGCGCTCGACCGGCACGACTACGCACAAGCCGCAACGTTCTTGCAGACGACTGACACACTGCTTACTCAAAATCCTGATCAAGGGGTCAACTTCCTCACACCGCCCGTCTGTTATCTGGGCTTGGCCGAGGAGATGGCCGGCCATCCGAATAAAGCCGATGTGGCGATTGCGAAAGGCGGTCACTTCGTGGATTGCTACCGCTTCAAAGGCGACATCGCCGATCACCGCGGCGACTGGGCGCAGGCGCAACAGGATTATCAGGCCGCCGTGAACCTCGCGCCGTCCTTGCCCCAGGCCTATCAAAGCTGGGGCGAAGCCTTGCTGCGGAAAAAGAATTACGTCAATGCAATCATAAAATTCCAGCAGGCCAACCAGCGTGGCCCGCACTGGTGCGATCCGCTCAAATACTGGGGCGATGCGCTGGCGGCGCAAGGCAATTACAAGCAAGCCATACAAAAATACGCCGAAGCGTCTAAGTACACCCCCGGCTGGGGCGCACTGGAACTCGCTTGGGGTGAGGCGCTCGACAAACTTGGCAAGCACGAACAAGCCATGACCCATTACCAGGCGGCACATGACAATAACGAAAGCCTGACCGCAACCGAACAGGCCACACTCGCCAAGTTGCTCAGGTAGGTTGGCGGTGAGCGCCGCGAATCCCAACGATTCCGTCCCGGATGTTGGGCATCACTGCGCCTGTCCCGAGCAGAGCCGAGGGACTCAGCCCAAGCTACGTTTGCTGTCTTTTTTGTGGGAGCGGCGATATTCGCCGCGATTCCTGGCAATTACAAACCTCATCGCGGTCGGGACGACCGCTCCCACAAGATCGCCGCGATTCTTGCATCACGAGGGGGCAGGTTTTGCTCCCGCATGCTGCATCCCCACCTTTCATTTAGCGCAAGTGGGTCCAGCGTTTTTATAGGCAGTCGGCGTATTCATCGGTTGTGCTCGAAACCGGCGCAGCGAGGCTCGAACTCATGGTGTGTACATTGAGTCGTAATGCATAGTCTGCTCAGGACATGTGCGGATCCTGCCGGTAAAACAGGCGTAGCTGCTGATAGATTTCTGGTAGCGCCGCGTGCAGTACGTCCGGTGTTTCGAAAAAAACCTCACTCGTTACCGCAAAGAACTCCGCGGGATTTTCGAGTGCGTATCCGTTAATTGGCATTGTCTGGCCGGATACGCGAAGCTGCTGCATCAAGGCGTAAGCTGCATGAAATACTTGCGTCCATTGAGCCATCGGCATTTCCGCATGCAGGGATGGGAAGCCGTTCGCTTCGCCGTTGAGCATGTCCAGCTTGTGCGCAAATTCATGGATGACGACGTTGTGGCCCGGTGGTGAACCTGCCTGCATGACAGCTTCCCAGGACAATATTACCGGGCCGAGCTGCCAGGATTCACCCGCCATGACGCTGCGACGGTGATGCACCACGCCAGCCGCGTCTACGACTTGGCGCTCTGGAACAAACAGACCGGGGTACAGCACTATACCGTGCCAACCCGTGTACCATTTCAGCCCGAGATTGAGGATGGGCAGGCAGGCGTGAGTGGCGAGTAGCGCACGCATTTTCGGCGTGAGTTCCAGGCCCTGCACCGGTTCCAACGTCTTTTCATGGAGGAACAATGTGGCAAGTGTGCGCAGACGTGCCTGGGCGCTGGCGCCGAGCCGCCGTGCGGGTCCACAATTTGCGAGAGCATACTGCCACTCCGGCTCCAGGATTGGGTGGCGCTTGAGGATGCGGCGTTCACGCCAGTGTTTGAAATTCAAATTCATGGTTGTATTCGATGGCCTGTCGAACGCTATTACTGGGGTCACGCAGCCAAAGAAACAAGCGGTGGATGCGGTGGTCAGGGATTGGCATATCTGGCATCGTGTGTTGGCAGGCAGTAATGATCATTCGGTACGCAGACCTAGTTGAACAGATTTACAAATCAAACAATACCGACAACAGGAGGTGACCGATGTCCTATGAGATGACGATCCTGGCGCTGACCACGCTTTTTTACATGTTTTCATGGTTGCCGGCGTCGTTGGCAAAATACCATGCCTATGGTAACCGCTGGCTGGTGTCCAACCGTTCCACGCAAGGTTTGCCGCCGCTTTCAGAACTGGGTCAGCGTGCTGTGCGTGCGCACGAAAACCTCAGGGATAATTATCCAGGGTTTGCTGTCGCTATTCTGTTGCTGGCCTTCACTGCAGGCTTCACGCCATACACGACGCTGGCGGCTCTGGTATTCCTGGTTGCACGGCTGGTGTACCTGCCGGCATACATCTTTGGCATGCCCTGGCTGCGCATTTTCAGCTGGCTGGGCGGCTTTGTGGCCATGGTGTACCTGCTGATCATGGCCTTGGTGGTGCTGGTCTAGCCTCTACCAGCCTGGACCCATAAAATTGAGAGTGCATCTACCGACTAAAGCGCATCAGGGGAACTTCGTGACCAGGCTGTTTCGTGCTCAGAGTGTGATCGTCGGTGTGCTGGCCGTGTTGTTGTGTTCGTTCAGTGTGTCGGCATTGGCCAACCAGGACGTGGTCTTGTTGCTCGATACTTCAGCAAGCATGGGCACGAGCAATGCCAGGCATCTTAGCGCACAGGCGGTAACGGACTTTGTGAACAGCCGCGGTCCAGACACTCGAATTGCTGTCATTACTTTTGCAACAACATCAAAGGTGCTTGTGCCGTTGACACCCGTAAGTGTTCCCAGCCGACGCCAGATAGGCGATTCACTTCGACATCTTGATTATCGAGGCGGGTGGGCAGATATCTCTAGCGGATTGGAACTGGCACTTTCAGAACTCATAGATCACGGTGACAGCGATACTGAGAGAAGTATCATCTTGATGACTGCCGGCTCCGCGCATGCAGAAAACAAGAGCACCGAACTGGGCAAGACGCGCTGGATCCTGCAGTCACTGGTGCCCACTGCGATTTACAACCGCGTCAGGGTGTTTGTCATCAGCTTCACGAAGAATAACGATGACGGCATGCTGCTGTCGTTGACAGGAAAAACCGGAGGCGCATCGTACAGTGCATCGCTGCCATCGGATCTTGCCAGCATATACGAGCGCATCAATACAATGCTGATGGATACCGGCATATATACTGTGCCGGCATTGCCAAAGGGCATGATCGCGCCGGCGGTTCCACCGCCTCTTGCCGGATCAGTCGTACCGCTGAAGTTCGGTACGCCGTTGACACGGCACAGCACGCAACCCATCAGGCTGTGGTGGCTGTGGATTGTGGCGCTGTTGGCAGTGATTGCGGCATGCGCCGGCATTTATGTAGCGTGGAACATGCGGCTGGTCAAGACCCCACGGAAGCTTGCGAAACCTGATAATTCACATGGAGAAGGTCAGCGCGCGGTGTTGTATGACATCAGCAACCCAAATGACATCAAACGTTATGAATTGGGAGAACAAGCTGTGTTACTGGGACGGGTGGCCGGATACGATCCGGAAGTCCAGTACATTTTGATTAAGGAAAAAACCGTAGGACGCTGTCACGCTGTCATTGAGCGGCGTGGACATTCATTCTGGCTCATGGACCAGGGTAGCATCAATGGTACATTCGTGAATGGTGAGCGAATCTCGGCGGATCGTGCCTTGAAACATGGTGATGTCGTCGCCATACATCGTCATGAGTTTGAGTTTATGATCCCAGAATATTTTGAATCCGATGCCACCGTAGTGGGTGCGCGCGAAAAATTGGCAACTTGAGAGATTTCCATGTCTGATCTAATGTCCTATCGCTGGCGCCGCAGCTCGAGGGCGAAACAATTGCAGGTGCGTATAACGCCCTGGGAAGGTATCGAGGTTGTTATACCTACTCGCACCAGCAAGCAGCGGGTACATTCATTTCTTGTCAGGCAACGTCAGTGGATACGGGATACCTGGCAAAGTATGCAATCCCAGATCACGGACGCGGACCGCAACCTGCCGGTTGAGATCGTTTTGCGCGCCATCGGCGAGCACTGGCAAGTGCGCTATCGGAAACGTCCGG
Organism: Gammaproteobacteria bacterium; assembly: GCA_050739415.1. Lineage (GTDB taxonomy): Bacteria > Pseudomonadota > Gammaproteobacteria > Natronospirales > REEB76 > REEB76. The sequence goes on from JBOIBD010000094.1 coordinate 8,315, forward strand.
GTGCACAGGTGCGGATCATCGCAAGCGGGCGTCTATTGACGGTATATCATGCGGGCGATGATGAGTCATCTTGTCGTGAAGCATTGCGCCGCTGGCTGGCACGCTACGCGCGTGTTCATCTGGGAGCGAAAGCGCAGCGCATGAGTGCGTCTACGGGATTCCGTTATCGCCGATTGCAGGTTCGCGGTCAGAAAAGCCGCTGGGGAAGTTACTCGTCGAATGGAACATTGAGTCTCAATTACAAATTGCTGTTCCTGCCCACCGAGTTGGTGCATTACCTGCTGGTGCACGAGCTGTCTCATTCCCGCTCTCTGGATCATTCATCGCGTTTCTGGAAGCTAGTGGCCCGTCACGAACCGCGCTGGCGCGCGCTGGACAATGAGCTGGGCGAAGCTTGGCGGGATGTGCCGGCGTGGGTGGAAATAAAATAGCAATCTTCAATCTGTATCGGTGACACGATCGTTCATACCGATGAGTACGCTGCACGATAGCTTGTCTAGGAGCGACATACTCACCGGTGTGCGCCACCAACGCGCCATTGGACCGCGTCCGCGATGACCCACCACCACCAAATCTGCATGAACGCTGGCGGCAAGCTTGACGATCTCATCCACAGGATCACCCTGCACCAGATTGCCGGTGGCTTCCAGCCCGAAACTCCTCAGGA
>JBOIBD010000095.1:0-8964 GCA_050739415.1 Gammaproteobacteria bacterium
GGCCAACATCCTGGCCGCGCCCTTGATCGAACTCGCACCGCGCTTTGCCGCACTGCTCAAATCCGGCGGCGAACTGGTGCTATCCGGTATCCTTGACAGCCAGAGAGATGAGATTCATAACGTGTATGCGCGCTGGTTTCGATTTGCCGGCGGCACGCAATCGGCTGAATGGATACTGATGCATGGTTTACGCGAGGATCGTTGAATGTTGACCACCTGCACCGCCTGCGGAACACAGTTCCGCGTCAGTACCACGCAGCTGCGCTCGGTGCACGGCTTGGTGCGTTGCAGCCGCTGTCACAGCGTTTTCGATGCGTTTGAGACACTGCGTGAGGAATTTGAAGCCGCCTCGCCCGTTTCCGAAGTGGCGGCTGCCGACGAACTCGCGGAACTCGCCCAGGAAATCAGCAACCTGAAAAATGAAAAGCCGCCGGTGATCCCTGCACGGATTGCGGCTCATCCTGTCGCTGCAGCAGATCTGGATATCCAGCCCAAGGAAAAGCAGGCGCCAGCTGGAGTAGATGACCTGTTTGCAGCCGTGTGGGGGGAAACACCAGTCTCTGCACCGGCAGAGCCCATCTCACAGCCGACCGAGACCGATACGCCATGGCTCATTGAGGACCACATCGCCAAACCACCCGGCCTGGCACGCGATCAGGCGCTCTACAAACATGTCCAGTTGCCGCCACGGGAACACACTGCCCCCAAGGCAAAACCCCAGCCCATAGCCATAAATCGCTGGGGGGTGGGCGTGGTAGTGCTGGCACTGTTACTGGGCATACAGGTTGTGAATGCCAATCGTCTGGCACTCAGCAATAGCCCGATCCTGGGTGTGCCTCTGACGGCAATCTATTCGGTCATGGGCCATTCCCTCAAAGCCAACCTGACCTCGAGCACCTGGCAGGTGAGCAATATCAACGTCACCTCGGACCCGGATACGCCGGGTGCCTTGTCCATCACCGGTGCGCTGCAAAACAGTGCGGGCTTCGCCCAATCCTGGCCGCTGCTGCGGGTGGAACTCACGGATCGATACGGTGATCCGCTGCGTGCGCGGGATTTCACTGCCAGCGCATACTTGCCCACGAATCAATCTGCCACCTGGCTCGGCGCAGGCATGGCCACACATTTTCGTGTTGACGTCGTGGACCCGGGCCCGGACGCGGTAGGTTTTCAGGTTCAAGCCTGCATCGACGTGAAAGGTAGCCGCGAATGTGGGAACAGTGCTGTGAGTGATTGATTTTGCACACAGTTTCGCGCGCGTCGTACACAGATTGCGACAACATCGCACGATGCACTGTATATCTGCGCAACAAGTGTGCATAAACCGGCACGCGAAAAATTTCAAGTTTGACAGTCACGCGATTGTAGTTATCATTCCCACCCTGTTCCCGCTGAAGTACATTCAAACGCACCCATGCGTATAGGTCCGTATTCCTCACGTAATAACGTAGTCTTGGCGCCCATGGCGGGTGTCACCGATCGGCCGTTCCGGCAATTGTGCAAGCATCTGGGCGCGGGACTCGCGGTTTCAGAGATGGTGACCGCGAAAACGGAACTGCGCGACAGCGCCAAAAGCCGCCGGCGCCGTGATCACGAGGGTGAGGCTGAACCACGTATCGTGCAAATCGCCGGCGCAGAGTCCGCTATGCTGGCCGAGGCGGCGCGCATGAATGTCGCCGAAGGTGCCCAGATTATTGATATCAACATGGGTTGTCCGGCAAAAAAAGTCTGCAATAAGGCGGCCGGTTCTGCGCTGTTGCAAGATGAAGATCTGGTTAGACAGATTCTAGATGCGGTGGTAGCCGCCGTGGACGTACCGGTAACGCTCAAGATCCGCACTGGCTGGGATCGGCAACACAAAAACGGCGTGCGCATTGCGAAAATCGCCGAACAGGCCGGCATTCACGCACTCGCGGTCCACGGCCGCACGCGTGCGGATCTCTACGCAGGCGATGCGGAATACGACACCATCCGCGCTATCAAGTCGGCGGTGAGCATTCCGGTCATGGCCAACGGCGACGTGAACACACCACAACAGGCCAAAGCGGTGCTGGATAAAACCGGCGCGGACGCGGTGATGCTGGGACGCGCCGCCCAGGGACGACCCTGGATTTTCCGGGAAATCGAACATTTTTTGGCAACCGGCAGCACACTCGCGCCACCGGCTGATGCAGAAATCGCCGAAGTCATGCTGGGGCATCTGGAAAATCTGTATGGTTTTTACGGCGAATTCACCGGCGTGCGCGTGGCCCGCAAGCACATCGGCTGGTATCTCAAGACCGTGCCTCACGGCATGGCCTTCCGGGAACGGGTGGTGCGAGTGGAAACCGCACGGGAACAGCAAAGACTCATTCGCGGCCTGTTCGCGAACAACAATGACATGATGGGGTTGGCAGCATGAACAGCAGAGCAATGGCACAACGGTTCGAAATCCTCGATGGTGGCGCGAATCCGCCCGCATCCCACTGTCTGCATGATTATGCAGAAAAAACCCTGCGACGCTATTTTGCCGACCTTGATGGGCACGATCCATCAGACCTGTACGAGTTCGTACTGGGCGAAATCGAGCCGCCGCTGCTCAAAACCTTGATGGATTACACCCACGGCAACCAATCGCGAGCCTCGGAAATCCTGGGCATCAACCGCAGCACGCTGCGTAAAAAGTTGCGCCAATATAAAATCAACACCTGAAATCTGTGGAAGCGGTGCTATCGTGGGAGCGACGGTCCCCGTCGCGATTCTTCAAAGCGGGGTATCGCGGCTGAAGCCGCTCCCACAATAAAAACCTGCCTCAAGGAATCGCCTTGCCCATCCGACGCGCGCTATTAAGTGTCTCCGATAAAACCGGCTTGGTGGACTTCGCGCGCGGTCTGCATCAGCTCAAGGTCGAACTGCTCTCCACCGGCGGTACCGCGAAACTTCTGCGCGACGCCGATATCCCGGTCCAGGAAGTCTCCGAGTACACCGGCTTTCCGGAAATCATGGCTGGGCGCCTCAAAACCCTGCATCCGAAAATACACGGCGGCCTCTTGGGTCGACGCGGCAAAGACGATGCCGCGATGCGCGAACACGACATCGCGCCCATTGATCTCCTGGTGGCGAACCTCTATCCCTTCGAAGCAACCATCGCCAAGCCGGATTGCAGTTTCGATGACGCTATCGAAAACATAGACATCGGCGGCCCCGCCCTGCTGCGTGCGGCCGCCAAAAATCACGCGGACGTTACGGTCGTTGCAGACCCGGCGGATTACGTTGCCGTGCTCAAAGAAATGCGGGCCAATCAGGGCACTGTTAGTGATACGTTGCGTTCTGAACTCGCGATCAAGGCCTTTGCCCATACTGCCGCCTACGATAACGCCATTACAAATTACTTGAGTGCACGTACACGGCAGAGAGATCCAAGCTGCGTGCTCCCGGATTCCTACGCTGCCCGGTTCCGCAAACTTTATGATCTGCGCTATGGCGAGAATCCGCATCAGCATGCTGCACTGTATGCCGATCACGGCAGCCTCGCTGGAACACTCGCCGGTGCCAAACAACTGCAGGGAAAAGAACTCAGCTACAACAATCTGGCGGACGCCGATGCGGCACTCGCGTGTGTCAATGCATTCGAAACAACCGCCTGTGTGATCGTGAAACACGCCAATCCCTGCGGTGTGGCGATTGGCACCAGTGTGCTCGGAACCTATACACGCGCATACCAGACCGACCCGGCATCTGCATTTGGCGGCATCATCGCCTTCAACCGGCCACTGGATTCCGCCACTGCTGCAAAAATCCTGGCGAACCAGTTTGTGGAAGTGATCGTTGCGCCAGAGATTGCCACGGATGCACTGAAGATGCTGTCCGGCAAACCCAATGTGCGTGTGCTCACCACCGGTGTATTGAAGATCGCGAGCGGCACGTTCGAATACAAGCGCATCAGCGGCGGTTTGCTGCTGCAAGATACAGATCAAAGCCGCATCGGCGCGAAAGACCTCAAACTTGTCACCCGGACAAAACCCACGGACAAACAGCTCACGGATCTATTGTTTGCCTGGACGGTGGTGAAGTTCGTGAAATCCAACGCCATCGTGTATGCGAAAGACGGCCAAACCATCGGCATCGGCGCAGGTCAGCCCAGTCGCATCATGAGCGCCAGGATCGCCACCCTCAAAGCCGAAGAAGCCAAACTTACCGTGCGTGATTCCATCATGGCGTCCGATGCCTTCTTTCCGTTCCGCGACAGTGTGGATGCTGCCGCCCAAGCCGGTATCAGCGCCATCATCCAGCCCGGCGGATCCATACGTGACAAGGAAGTAATCGCGGCAGCGGATGAGCATGGTATTAGCATGGTTTTCACAGGCATGCGTCACTTCCGCCACTAGGCGCGGATCTTTTGGCCGATTACTGCGTTACAGCCCTCGCTGCGCTGCTCATTGCGCAGTTCGGCAACTGCGCTGCTCGCTCGGGCTGCGCCTTGTCCTCGGCCAAAATCTCCTGCTCCTAGCTCGCCTGTCATTCCGGCGAAAGACAGAATCCAGTCCAAAGTAACCGCGTAACAAACCCCATCGTTTTCCCCGGTAAATTACCTTTAACGCCGAAGATCTGGAATTACCGGAAGAATTCGCCCGCTTCAGGATCAAGGACTTGCGATTACATCAGCAAACTTAGTGCGGTCTGTAAATTTCTCGTGACTGATTAAGCCCGAGCCGTTTTTTTACCTCCGCCAGAGAAATCTCCCGTCGTTGTTCTAACTCCACAAGTCCTTGTACCACAGCACGCATAAAGGCACTGCTCTCACACTCTGGTTCGCAGTCATGCAACACGACGCCTTCCGATAATCTTTTTGTCACGTGGCCAATCCTCCGATGCCCCGGTCAAGGTCTTGAGTGAGGTACGACAGTATGTTCAGTAGCTTTACCTTGGCGCAAGGCAGTTTCAACAGCACGCAGGTAATTTTTGAGCGCCACATCTTGCACTGATGGCAAATCATTCACTGCTAAATATCCTTATCAAACCGCATGTGCATGCACGCGCTTCTCAATCTCAGGACCTGTTGTCCGGCGGGCGATGCGTAAATCGTATTCCGCCTGAAGACCCTGCCAGGTCTCGGGCGATACGTTGAAGAATTTCCCCAGCCGCAACGCGGTATCGGCGCTAATGCCGCGCTTGCCATTGACGATCTCGCTCACACGATTAGGCGGCACACTGAGTTCGCGTGCCAAGCGGTTAATGCTGATATCCATGGGTTTCATGAATTCTTCAAACAGGATTTCACCTGGATGAATGGGGGCCAGCAGTTTCTTCATACTTATACCTCAGTGATAGTCCACAATCTCTACGTTGAATGCATCGCCATTCTTCCAGACAAAACATATCCGCCATTGATCATTGATGCGAATGCTGTGCTGTCCAGCCCGGTCGCCCTTTAGAGCCTCCAGTCGATTACCCGGTGGCGCCCTTAGATCTTCAAGTCGGACTGCTCGATGCAGGTATAGCAGCCGGCGACGCGCCACGCGTTCGATTGATCGAAACCGCGGCACGGGCTGATCGTCGAACAGCGCCTCGGTATCCTTGCCGCGGAAGGAGCGAATCATGCGCATAGGGTATTACGGGTTGCGTAATATATCAATCAGTACGCGTGTGCTGCGCAGATATGCGCCTCGCAGTTGAAGATGCAATATCAACTCGTCAATCCTGACCTAACTCCTTTATTTCATGCTGGCTCAAACGACGCCATTGGCCCTTGCCCAGATCACCGAGCGGAACCGGGCCGATTGCGACCCGCATCAAACGCAGAACTCCGATGTCCAGCGCGGCCAACATGCGGCGGATTTGCCGGTTACGGCCCTCGTCAAGAATTATTTCCAGCCAGGCATTGCGGGAGCCCCGGCGCATTTGACGTGCTGCTTTGGCTTTTAGCCACTCGCCACTGTCTTCGATGCCGTCATGCATATGCAAAAGTTGCGCATCATTGGGTATGCAATTCACCTGCACGTGGTAGACCTTCTCGATTCGGCTGGAATTGGACACGCGCGCGGCCCATTCTGGATCGTTGCTGAATAACAGCAACCCCTCGCTGCTGCGGTCCAGGCGCCCCACCGGCGCAATCCAGGGAAGCTTGGCGTCATCAAAACAGCAGTACACCGTGTCGCGGCCATGCTCGTCACGCGCCGTTGTCACCAGCCCACGTGGCTTGTTCAGCATCAGGTAAACGCGCTCGCCGGCTTGTGCCTCCGAACCATCCACCTCGATGTGATCGCGCCCGTCATACACCGGATGCTCGGGATCGAGCACCACTTGGCCGTTGACGCGCACCCGTCCGGACCTGACCCACTCAGCGGCTTGTGTGCGCGAGCACAAGCCGCGTTTTGACAGCACACGGGCCACGCCGTGGCGCGAGCGTTCTGATGAGCCTGAGTAGTGTTGGATCATGCCAATAGTTTGTCTGATTAACGGGGGTTGCTGTCAAAAGCGCTTGCCCAGAGCTGTCGCGCGACGCCGTGGGATGATAACGGACAGACACCGCAAAAATCCGTACCATAGCATCCATCCAAAGCGGTTCCGGAGCATGGCGGCATGAAGGTCCTGGTCATCGGCAACGGTGGACGCGAGCACGCACTAGCCTGGAAGCTGGCCCAATCACCGCGGGTGGAAAAAATCTATGTGGCACCAGGTAATGCCGGCACGGCGCACGAAAAGAAATGCGAGAACCTGCGCATCGCGGCGGATAATCTGCGCGGACTGCTGGATTTCGCTCTCGGCCAGGGAATCGGACTAACGGTTGTAGGACCTGAACAGCCACTGGTGTCCGGCATCGGTGACCTCTTCAAGCAGGCGGGACTCAAATGTTTCGGCCCCAACCAAACCGCGGCCCGGTTGGAGGGTTCCAAGGCGTTTGCCAAGGATTTTCTCACCCGCCATCACATCCCAACAGCTGAATACCGCGTTTTCAGTCAGATGGATGCGGCGCTCAAATACCTGCGCGAGCACGGCGCGCCAATCGTGGTGAAGGCGGACGGTCTCGCCGCCGGCAAGGGTGTGGTGGTGGCGCAATCCTTGGCGGAAGCCGAAACCGCAGTGCGCGATATGTTGGCGGGTAATGTGTTCGGCGAAGCCGGCCATCGAGTGGTGATCGAGGATTTTCTCGGGGGTGAAGAAGCCAGTTTCATCGTCATGGCGGATGGCGAACACGTCCTGCCGCTGGCCAGCTCCCAGGATCACAAGCGCGTGGGTGAGGGCGACACCGGATCCAACACTGGCGGCATGGGTGCATATTCCCCTGCGCCGGTTGTGACGACAGCAGTCCACGAACGGGTGATGCGCGAAATCATCCGGCCTACCATCAAGGGTATGGTAACGGACGGCGCGCCTTATACGGGTTTTCTCTACGCCGGTCTCATGATCTCGCCGGATGGCAAACCGCGCGTCATCGAATTCAACTGCCGCAGCGGCGATCCGGAAACCCAGCCCATCATGATGCGGCTCAAGTCCGATCTCGTGGACCTGTGTGAAACCGCACTCGATGGCAAGCTCAACAAGACAAAAGCCGAGTGGGACGCGCGCGTGGCGCTGGGTGTGGTGCTGGCGGCGGGTGGTTATCCCGGCGAGTACAAGAAAGGCGATCCCATCAGCGGTCTGCCGCCTTTCCCGATAAACGACGTGAAGGTTTTCCATGCGGGCACGGCCGAACAGGAAGGCCGCATCGTCACCCACGGCGGCCGTGTACTGTGCGTCACGGCGCTGGGTGACACGGTGGCGGATGCACGCCAGCGTGCCTATCACATCGCTGAGGGCATTCGCTGGCCGGGACGGTTCTTCCGCCGCGATATCGGTCATCGGGCGTTGGCGCGCGAAAAGAAGTGAGGTGTGAGGCGTGAGGCGTGAGGCGTGAGGCGTGAGGCGTTCAAAAAGTATTATTGCAACTTATTCAGTGTCAAATTTCTTTTTTCTCTTAACCCCTCACTCCTTACAGGCGACGCAGCCGCCGGCCTAACCCCTCACACTGCTCATTGCCGCTTCATCGAATCATAAAATTCGGCGTTGGTCTTGGTTTCTTTCAGTTTATCCAGCAGGAATTCGCTGGCGGCCAGTTCGTCCATGGGATGCAGCAGTTTGCGCAGTATCCAGATCTTCTGGAGTTCATCCTGCGACACCAGTAGTTCCTCACGGCGGGTGCCGGAACGGTTGATGTTGATGGCCGGGAACACGCGCTTCTCCGCGATGCGCCGATCCAGATGGATTTCGGAATTGCCGGTGCCCTTGAATTCCTCGTAGATTACATCGTCCATACGCGAGCCGGTTTCAACCAGCGCAGTAGCTAGAATCGTGAGCGAGCCACCCTCTTCGATGTTGCGGGCAGCGCCGAAGAAGCGTTTGGGCCGCTGCAGCGCGTTGGCATCCACGCCGCCCGTGAGCACCTTGCCTGACGCCGGCACTACGGTATTGTAGGCGCGGCCCAGGCGGGTGATGGAATCCAGCAGAATCACCACATCGCGTTTGTGTTCCACCAGACGCTTGGCTTTTTCGATGACCATTTCCGCAACTTGTACATGACGCGTGGCAGGCTCATCGAAGGTCGAGGACACCACTTCGCCTTTCACGGAGCGCTGCATCTCGGTAACTTCCTCTGGCCGCTCGTCAATCAACAGTACGATGAGATAGACCTCAGGATGGTTTGCGGTAATGCTCTGCGCGATGTTCTGCAGCATCATGGTCTTGCCGGCCTTAGGCGGCGATACGATGAGTCCGCGTTGACCCTTGCCGATGGGCGCAATCATGTCGATGATGCGCGCGGTGATGTCTTCGGTAGACCCGTTTCCGCGTTCCATGGTGAAACGCTGTTTTGGGAATAGCGGCGTCAGATTCTCGAACAGCACCTTGCTCTTGGCGTTTTCCGGCGGATCGAAATTGATGTGGTCCACCTTGAGCAGCGCGAAGTAGCGCTCGCCTTCCTTGGGCGGACGGATCTTGCCGGCCACG